>NZ_FWZT01000020.1 GCF_900177345.1 Pseudobacteriovorax antillogorgiicola | reverse complement strand
CACTCAAATACCATCGCTACTTCAAAGCTTGGTATGAGAGCCCAGAAGATGCTAGTGAATGCTTGCAAAAGTTTTTTGGTTGGTACAACACTGAGCATCGACACATAAATCTTGGCTTGATGACGCCTGAAACTGTTCATCAAGGTAAAGATAAGTCTGTAGCTAAGAAGAGAGCTGCGGTTCTCAAGCAAGCTTTTGAAGCCTATCCAGAAAGGTTTCCAAAGTCCGGACCTAGACTGCCAGTACCCGCTGATTCTGTGGGTATAAATGTACCGGTGGTAAGGAAGTCTATACCCGTTTTGGGGTGATTGTTATACTAAACTTTCACCCTAATTGTCTCAAACACCCTGACATATTCCGGTTCGTGATGTGCGCAATAAGGAGTTTAAATCCTCGGCTAATCCCTCGAAAGGGATTTGCTTTGGTGATTCTGGAGGCCCTTCGTTTATTAAGAACAGCGATGGTTTGAGAGTCGTAGGTGTAAATAGTGGGATTGATTTCAGCATAGAGTCGGAAGGATGTGGGCCGGGCCTAAATATCAATGCGAAATCGCAAGAATCCTGGATCAATCAAGCCATCGAAGACCTAGAGAATGGCAATTAGAATCAGTGGCCTGCTTTGTTTTCTACAAGGCTCGATTCGAACGTTTTTAGAGTCTGGTTGCTCGCCAAGATTATACGCTAAGTCTCGTCGGTAACGTTTTTTAGCGAGTAAAGCCAGCTTCCCTTTTGCCAGATGGGTCTTCTAATCGGAACCATATCGATTCATCGAGAGCCTTCATGAAGGCTCATAGGCATCAGATCATCACCCTCGCCTAATAGTATTTCTATCTTCTTCTGCAGAAGAGAGCTATCTCACTGATTATTCTATCATTATCCAACTGCCAAGGCAATTTACAGCGAATCACTCTCTAGTTCCTGATTTTAGGTGCTTTCTCCCATCAAAATAATAACTAGTGTCATCCTCAGCACAGGCATCAAAAGCGTAGCTACAGAGATTGTTAGCTGAAGGTTCTTGTTTGGGAAGACCGCGGCTTTTGAGGAGTTCAGAGCAATCGATCAATTTAAAGGAAAATGGATCTGCATCTGCAATTTTAGAGTCAAAAAATAGGACGTTACTATTATCGCTACAGTAATAGTTGTTCAAACAAGAAAAAGTACTGGAATCCAGATCAGGAATAGATAGTAAACCATGATAAACATTGTTTTGATCCTTTCCCCAGAAATTGTTCAGGGCTTGGAAGGAAGAGTAGATCTCAGAAAAACCAATATGATGAGTTCGCCCTGAAGTTTTCCTGACCAGGTAAGTTTAAGGCTGCTTGAGGACTCAGCTGAAAGTATATTGGTCTCCAGAAAACATGTAAAAAGGTCTGGCTTTTGTGGCCTTTGGCTTCTTTCCTCAGATTCGGAAGGCGATGTTGACACCTCATAACATGCCGATAATATGTGGTTTTCCTCACTTAGTCTAGTTAGGTCTTGGTGAGGTACTCACAAAGCACTGATATCATTAGCCATACTTCCTCAGATCGCTCAAAGGCCCGCTATGAAGATAATTAGGCATATCTATTGAAGGCTTAGGTGTTAACAGTTGCCGCTGTGTCGTAAACGTGCAATGTTACTGTCAGTAAAGTGTCAAATAAGCTGATATAATTAAAGATAATAGACATTGGAGCCGAAGAGATATATAACAAAAGAAGGGTCTTAGCAATGGAGACAAATATGAGTGCTGCAAAAGATATTTTACAAGACAGGTTCGGACTTTGGGCCGACACAGCCATGCGTAAAGCCAACGGAGAGAAGCTTCGGCAGATAGCCAAAGCTGCTGGCAAGAATATAAAGAGCTTCTCCAAAGAAGCTGGCTTAAACCGCACCATAATCTATCAAGAAGTTGTACCAGTACCAGAAGATCTGCGAGAGAGGTTGATTGTTTTAACTCGAATAATCGACAATGCGGTAGATCTCTTCGATGGGGATATGGAGGCAGCCGAAAGGTGGCTATATACACCGAATAGGCGTTTTATGAATTTCAGCCCGTTCTCTATGGCTCTCGCTGGCAAAGGCGAAACTGTTTGTGAGCATCAAGAATACGTTTTGAAAGAAGACTAATGGCACGTAAAGAAAAGCCAGAGATTCTCATCCACCGGGATGCGATTCTACAGGTTCGCAAAGACATTGAAATTCATGAAAAACAGCATTCTGAATTTCTAAGAAGAATTAGCCGTCTTTCGGAGGAGTTTAAAGATCAAGTACTGAGTGTAATAGAGTACGACGAAGCTTGGGAAAGCAGATTTTCTTCACCAACTTTTTATAGAGTCTGTAACCCGCAAGATGGGGTCTTTTCGACGACTGGATCTTTAAAAGATGGGGGTCGTTGCAACATTGGTGGTGCTCAAGAAGGTGATATCCCATCCCAAAAATATGGACCTCTTGCTAATCCCCAAGGAGCTATTTATGTCTCTGATAGTGCAGACGCAGCTATAGCAGAAGCTATCGGCGCTGAGTACGGGCCAATAGAGAGGCTTAGAGATATAGTCAAAAGGAGTGCTAACAAACAATTATATAGGGTGACCCTGCACGATGAATCAGAGCCAATCTGCTTGATTGAGCTAGACCCAATATTTCAGCAGCTGCGAGCTACTTATCGAATTGATGACTTTTTCAGTGAGACACTGGATATGAATGGCGGATGGAGGAATCTAAAAACTCCAGCACCTATTCAGCTATTCACAGCGTGGCTGTATCAATCGAGCAATGGAGCAGCTGGGATACGGTTCAGGTCTACTCAAAGCTCTGAAAAATTTAATGTTGCTCTATATTATCGGAACGCACAGGCTGCACAGAAAGTTCTCAAGGCGGAGAAAATAACCCCTTAGAGAACGATCAAAGTACGAAGGCAAGAAATATTTACTCCTGCCACATAGGCAGTCAAATCAGAATAGATAGTAGGACATCAATCTTGTCCCTAAAATAATGGCTACTCAGACAAGAGAAGGAAAAATAAATGAACTATATTCTCTAAACCGTAACAACAGTAAGCTTAGCATCGACGTCAACATCCCGACGCGGGCTATCATCAAAGCGCTTTGGAGTTCCTACATTAACCCAGCCCAGGACACTCTCCCCTTCCGACAAAGCTAGGAATCCATCAAGCTCAGGCCCAATCCCCAAACCAAAGCTTTTCCAAATCGCTCCAAAACCTAGGCCATGCGCCCCAATTGTTAGACCAAAGCCTGCACACGCGGCAGTTGCCTGCTGCTCCCAGAGAGGGATTTTTCCAGCCTTTGGTGAACAGATGATGAATATTTGCATTGGTGCAACAAGTGCCTTCGATCGAGCCTTCTCAATCTTGGCATCTGGAGCGTCAGGCTGCTCACGCTTTAATGTTGCTGCAAAGGCATCGGCTAGACGAAGCCGGGCTTCTCCCTGCACCACCACGAAGCGATATGGCTCCAAGCAACCATGGTCGGGTGCTGTGCAAGCCACATGGATGATTCGTTTTAACTGCTCTGGACTTGGAACAGGTTCTTCGAGCAAGCTGGTTGACTTACGGGTCATCATCAGGTGCAAAGGGTCATCGCTTAATGGCACATCAGGCTCCATATCTTATAGATAACGTCGTCTGAGCAAGACTACTCCCGTCTGGGCAAAAACTCTAGTCGAAAGGTCTTGCGTATGTTCGACATAGGCTACACCAACCAGCCATCTGTAGGTTATAGGTTACAGGTTTGCCCTAACTTTCCTGAAAAAAGGGCTTTCTAAGTTTGGCAAGGAACTTGCTGCTTTACTGGTGAGGTAAGTTTTAACATAGCTTCCAATCGCAAAGGAGAGATATGGAACAGAGGAGGGATGCCATGGCAACCATCGAAGTCAAGAAGCTCTTCAACAATATGAAAGAGCATCGACGTCAACTTCACAGCAAACTGGCGAGTAAGGCAGCGAGGCAGCAGCAGCATCGCAGCAAGAACCTACTCACCTATCTCGCCGAGCATGAGCAACGCAATCAAGCGGCGCTGGAACAGATCATCGATGATGTTCAACCATCCATCGAACGCCACTGGGTAAACTACTATCCAAGGGACCAAGAGCACGACTTAAATCTTCTTCTTGCTGAAGACTGGGAGGATTTTGATGATGTTATTGAAAATACCATTGCAGCAAAGGAAAGCATGGCTCACATCTATCAATACTGTGCTGAAGGCTTCGGCCACCCTGATATGAAAGACGCCTTTCAACGGATGAAAGAGCGCGAGGAAAGCCAGCTTAAGAATCTGGGCCGACGTCTCAATGAAATTGATCAAGGCTACTGATCAAGAGGCCGCCGCGAAGGCGGTTGCACTCAATCACCTGAGGGTTGGGTCATGGCCTCCGGCTGAATCGCATGTTCAAACTCTTCTGCGCTTAGGTGACCTAGCTGGCCAGCAGCTTCCTTGAGCGTCACGCCATTCTCGTGGGCAAACTTTGCAATAGCCGCAGCCCTATCGTAGCCAATCTTCGGCGTCAGAGCTGTGACTAGCATGAGTGACTGTTGAAGCAGGTGAGACATTCGCTCGCGATCGATTTCAAGACCTTCCAAACAATTCTTCGTGAAGCTCTCTAGGGCATCACTGAGCAATCGAATTTCCAGCAAGACATTGTGCACCATCATAGGCTTGAAGGTATTCAATTGCAACTGCCCTTGGCTTGCAGCAAAAGCAATCGCCTGATCGAGACCCATCACTTGAGCACACACCATGGTGAGGGCCTCACATTGGGTGGGGTTAACTTTTCCTGGCATGATCGAACTTCCAGGTTCATTGGCGGGAAGGATGTACTCTCCCAACCCACATCGCGGCCCGCTGGCAAGCCATCTCAAGTCGTTGGCGATCTTAAAGCCAACAGTGGCCAACTGCCTCAAGCTGCCGCTAGCTTTTAATACAGCATCGTGAGCCGCAAGAGCCATAAATTTGTTGTCAGCTGTCTTAAATGGCCAAGTACTTTCCTGGGCGAGAGTTGCAGCAAATGTCTCAGCAAATTTCTGGGGAGTATTAAGGCCAGTCCCTACTGCGGTTCCTCCTTGAGCAATGTCGAACAGGGTTTCAAGGCTCTCTTGGATCGCCTGCTCGCAGAAAGCGAGTTGCGCATCGTAGGAGGACAGCTCTTGGGAGACTGTCAGAGGCGTAGCGTCCATCAGATGGGTTCGACCAGACTTCACGACCCCATCAAATTCTTTGATCTTGGCCTGAAGCACCCGCCTAGTATATCCAAGTGCGGGCTGCATCCTTTCCTTGATGGCCTTGACTATCGCAATATGCATGGCGGTGGGAAAGCTATCGTTTGACGACTGCCCAAGGTTCACATGATCGTTTGGGTGAACTGGCTTTTTTCTTCCTAGCTCACCACCTAAAATCTGGCTGGCCCGATTGGCAATCACTTCATTTACATTCATGTTACTTTGCGTACCGCTACCGGTTTGCCACACTTTGAGAGGAAATTGCTCCTGGTGACGACCTTCTAAAACCTCCTCGGCCGCAGTAATAATTCCCTGGGCGATATTTTCGTCAAGACGCCCCAAACTTTGATTGACCTTTGCAGCGACTTTTTTAACAAGAGCGAGTCCGTAAATAAGATCCGGGTCCATTACGTCTTGGCCAATGGCAAAGTTCTCAAGGGATCGTTGGGTCTGTGCTCCCCAAAGCTTATCCCCGGGAACGGCAATCTCGCCTAAACTGTCTGTTTCCATGCGATTTTGAGTCATACTCTACTCCGCTGTCATTGATGATTCATCAGAACTCTCGCTTGCATCCCACTTCTGTCCCTGGTGGTGGTTGATAGCCTGAAGCATCAAATCTACTTTAGCAACCAGGGCTGTGATCAAGGTCTGGAATCGCTTCCTTAGGAACATGGCATCATCCCCACGGATTTCAAGCTGCGGCTCGGCCATAGCCTTCTCGAAGTCCCTTGGCATAAAGTCTTGCTCTCTAGCAATCTTATCCAAACTTTGACAAAGGTCGACCAATCGTTTCCGGCAGGATAGATTGCCAAGCTGGGAATCTGCGCAATAATGGACTCCTGCATACTGAGACACAAGCTCGCCACGGATCTCCAAAATACGGTCGTACACCTTATTATCTGAGTCCGATAGGGAGCGGGCTGCTGGGGCATCTGGTAATGATTGACAGCCCCAAAAAGACGTGAAACATACTGAAGTCATGAAGCAGATAGCCCAAGTTCTAAGCATAACACCCATCCTTCCCAGTGGCGCAAAGCTGTTGTGTTCTAGGCCCAGGAGTCATAATATGCCATAGAAGCTGGAAACCTATGACTATTCCGTTGCGGAGGCCCCAGATCGAAGCCATTACAGTATCGCGCACTCTCTACCAGGGTGGCAAGTTCCAGGTGCAAGAGGACGCGGTTGCCGTAGAGCGACCATTGAATATTAAACTCGCACCTTCGGAATCTAAGTCCCAAGCCCCCGCGTCTTTGACCATGACCATGAGAACTCCAGGCCACGATCACGATTTGGTGGTCGGCCACCTCCTTACAGAAGGCATCATCAGGCAAGCGGGCGACATCGTTTCGATGAGCGCGGACTCGCCTCAAAGGGGCTCCCGAGCTGATGGCTTGGTTGTTCACCTAGACCCCAAGATTGCTATTGAAAGCCAAATCTTTCATCGCTACAGCATTGCTAGCTCCGCTTGCGGCATGTGCGGCAAGACCAGCTTTGAGCAGGTTCAAGAGGCGCCCCGGGTGGCTAGCGACCTAAGACTTAAGACGGATCGTATCTCAAAATTCATGGCTCAGGCACGAAAACAGCAAACCTTGTTTCAACAAACCGGCGGCTCCCATGGGGCCACATTATTCGTTGACGAAGACCTCATCGCTACCCGTGAAGATGTGGGGCGACACAACGCAATGGATAAACTCGTAGGAGCCGTGGCGAAGCGCGACAAAAGCCTATTTTCTCGATCCGTGATTATTCTAAGCGGTCGCACCAGCTTTGAACTCGTTCATAAAGCAGCCAAAGTGGGAATCCCAATCATCATTAGCGTGGGGGCTCCTTCAAGCTTAGCGATCTGCATGGCCCAGGATCTGGGGATCACGATGATAGGCTTCGTAAAATCTAGCAGTTTCAATATATATAGCGGTGAAGAGAGGATTATCCTGTGAAAAACAAGCGGCAAGTGTGTACAGCCCCAATAATATCGGACCACAGTATCCATATCAAACAGCCAGGAAAAAGGGCTGGTGGCTGGCCCGCCGTACTAAGTAGCCAAAAATTTCTCTGGCGTGAAGTAGGCTTGCTAGAGGGCAATCGGCTGATAGCCAGAATGAACCAAAGGAAGGGCTTTGACTGCCCTGGTTGTGCGTGGCCCGACCCTGATGGCAAACGCTCCTTTGCTGAGTTTTGCGAAAATGGAGCCAAGGCTTTGGCTGAAGAAGCCACCTATAAGATGCTCCACCCCGAGTTCTTTAAGGCTCATAGTGTTGAAGAGCTATCTCAACTGAGCGACTACCAGCTAGGACAACTGGGACGCATCGAACAGCCTATGGTTTTAAAGCATGACTCGAACCACTATCAAGCGATTTCCTGGGAAGAGGCTTTCGCTATGATTGCGGCTCGTCTACGGGAGCTAGCATCCCCCCATAGGGCTGTATTTTATACCTCGGGCCGCACTAGCAATGAAGCTGCCTTTCTTTATCAACTGATGGCTAAGGCTATTGGCACCAATAACCTCCCCGACTGCTCGAACCTCTGTCATGAGTCCAGTGGCACAGCTTTGAACCAAAGCATAGGGATCGGCAAGGGAACAGTTAAACTAGAGGACTTTGACAAGGCCGACTTGATTCTCGTGATCGGCCAAAACCCTGGGACCAACCACCCCCGGATGCTGTCAGCGTTGCAACAGGCGGTAAAAAACGGGGCTCACATTGTATCCATTAACCCTTTGTTTGAAGCTGGCCTCAAGGCATTTCAACACCCTCAGCATCTTAAAGATATGCTAGGCAGTGGCACCCCCCTCGCCAACAAGCATATCCCCATTCGCATTAATGGCGACCGCGCTCTGTTCCAAGGCCTGGCCAAAGCCATCCTGGAAAAACATCCGCAAGGCTTAGATCCTGATTTTATCCTCGATTCATGTGAGGATTTTGGCTCATGGGCCCAAGAAATTAATCGTCTGTCCTGGCAAGTTTTAGAAGAAGTGTCCGGAGTTTCTCAGAACGAGATCCATCAGCTAGCACAGCAGATAATGAGTAGCAAAGCAGTCATATCTTGCTGGGCCATGGGTTTAACCCAGCAACCCGATGCTGTGGCTACCATCCGTGAACTATGCAACCTTCATTTACTTGGTGGGTTTATTGGTAAACCTGGCTCGGGGCTTTGCCCCGTCCGTGGTCATTCTAATGTGCAAGGGAATCGAACCGTCGGGATCTATGAAAAGCCAAGCTCTGATTTTGTTGGGTCTCTTGAAAAACTCTATGGTCTATCATTTCCCAAAGACCCTGGCTACGATGTGGTTGATAGTATCAAAGCGATGATTGCCGGTGACGTCGATGTCTTGATCTCCATGGGCGGCAATTTTTTGTCAGCCTCTCCCGATACAGAGCTGACAGCCCAGGGCTTGCGCAAGCTAGAGCTCAGCGTCCAGATCTCCACCAAACTCAATCGTTCTCACCTTATTACGGGTAGGGAGGCATTGATTTTGCCATGTTTAGCGCGCTCCGAGCTAGACATTCAAGGCAGCGGACCTCAGTTTGTGACGGTTGAAAACTCCATGGGTTTCGTTCATCGTTCGGAGGGCCAAAGAAAGCCTCTTTCTGAGCATTGGCGTAGTGAGGTTGCCATTGTCTGTCAGCTTTCTTATCACTGCCTCGACTCCTCCCAAATACCATGGCTTGACTACGAGCACGACTACAAACGCATTCGCGATGACATTGGCAAAGTCCTTCCAGACTTTGGGCGCTATGATGAGCTGGTTCGCCAGGACTATGGCTTCTATCTGACGAACCCACCACGGGATAAACGCTCCTTTAAGCCAGAACTGGGGGGCAAGGCATCTTTCGCGATTAGCCCTTTGCAAGAGTGGACACTTAACGCAGACGAGTTCATTCTGATGACCATTCGCTCCCATGACCAGTACAACACTACCATTTACGGGCTGGATGATCGCTACCGTGGAATCTACCAAGGCCGTCGGGTCTTATTTATGAACCCTGATGACATGGATACTTTAGGACTCACCAAAAACGAGGAGCTGGACATCACCAGCCACTTTAAAAAGCAAACCCGCGTCGGCCAATGTTTTCGCGTGATTCCATACGATATTCCTCGGCGCTGCTTAGCTGCCTATTTCCCAGAAGCAAATGTCCTTGTGCCACTTGAATCCTATGCCGCTGAGTCTCAAACCCCCACCTCAAAGTTTATCAAGGTAACTTTGGAGCGAAGCGGCTCTTAGACGATATTTCATGGATTGGAAAGCTGCATAAGTAGGCAAGAATAAATGCAACCTTTCCGCCATTTCAAGACCAAAGCTTCCTATGTTAAAACCGAGGCAAATAAAACAACTGTCTGTGCGCAATCCAAGGAGAAATTTATGAAACGGATTCTTTCGACTTTCGGTTTAGCTGCTTTGATGACCAGCGGAATCGCTCTTGCCCAACCTGTCCAGCCTGTCGGCAAAGGCCAGGAACTGATTCAATACGAACTCGATGGCGTTACATTCGAATCGCGGTTTATCGCCAGCCAATCGGAATCTAAAGCAAACGTACTTATGTTTCCCAATTGGCTCGGGCCAGATACCGAAGCATCAGTTGCCAAAGCCGAACTTTTTGCTGAGAAAGGCTACAATGTTTTACTCGCCGACGTTTATGGGATCGACACACGCCCCTCAAACCAAGAGGAAGCTGCCCAAGCGTCTGGCAGCCTTACTGGAGATCGCGAATTGCTGAGGCGTCGCGCTCAAAAAGCACTGGCTGAATTCAGGCTGCGATTGGCTGATACTGGATTGGAATCTAAGTCTAAGCCATTGGCCGCCATCGGCTTTTGCTTTGGTGGTACTACTAGCCTGGAACTTGCCCGCAGTGGTGTAAACCTACCCTACTTTGTTAGCTTTCATGGCAATCTAAGCAGTCCCACTCCCGCAGACGCCAAACAAATCAAGGGTTCAATTCTAGTTTTCAACGGCGCTGATGACCCTATCGTCCCAGCTAGCGAAATCCGCTCTTTTGAGGACGAGATGACAGCAGCCAGTGTTGATTGGACCTTTGTGAATTTTAGCAATACCGTTCATTCATTCACCGACCCAACTGCAAACGTGCCTGGCGTTGCTGAATACAACCCTGTTGCAGCTGCCCGAGCCTATGGCGCCATGGAGCTTTTCCTGCAACAATAGCTTTCAACTCAAAGGTGTTTGCTGACTCCCTGAATAAGGGAGTCTTCATCATTCCTCGGCTTTTGAATCGAATCATACAAAACCGAACGTCCTTCATGACGACTTCATCCTTAGCGCTCGACCATTGAAATCTTTAAAAATAATCAGAATACTTGGTCACGATCGAGACTTAGGAGATGTGAATCTTTGCCTTATTTTGAAAGAGAAATTACTTACACCGTAATGAACACCCATGCCGAAAAAAACATCGAAATTGTAGGGTTTAATCTTTGAAAGAAGCACTTAAAACATTATCAATTGCCATGTCAATTACCGACAATCAGGTTTGCAAGCCCCTTGCCGGCACTCCTGGTGGAGGGGCTAGATCAGAACCATAGAGTGAGGATTATCATGGCAATTTCAAATGTCCAGGTTGCTTACCCTGGAACCCGCACAGAGAACTTGGTGGACTTGCATCACCCAAGCTATCTCCCTAAGTATATCTATGAGATGACCCAAGGTTTGCTCAGACCCCATCGACCTAAGTTTTCTGAGACGGTGCAGCCGGTCACCAGGCAAGCCCAACTGAGCCGACAGGATTACAAGAACTGGAATCGATTTGTTGGTGCTCTAGGCCATCAGCGGCCATCGCCGCTGACATACTACAACAGTGCAGGTGCATTCGGCTTATTCGAATTGCTGTCCCAGATGGGGATTAATTTTTCCACCATTCTCCATCTTCGCGGCGATATGGAGTTTCACAATCCAGATATAAAAACGAAGGTTGGAGACCTATTCACTCTCCATATGCATTTAGAGGACGTGATCGAACGTGAGGGGCAGTGTATCTTAGTCGTTAGTGGGACTGTAAGAAATGATCGCGATGAATTGATCCGTAGTCATCGGGATTACTGGTTCGTGCGACGCTGCGAACAAAAATACTTAGATGACTGCGTCTATCCCAAGCACTTTAGTGCGGCTCCATTCAAAGGTATGTCTAAGCGAGTTGCAGAGCTACCAAAGGCTTCTGGAACAGGCGCCGAAAAACGAAGCTTCTTTCTGCCACCAAGCGCTGGCCATCAATTTGCAAAGGTTTCCGGTGATTACAACGTTATTCATACCACGACCCTCGGTGCCAAGCTTTGTGGGCAGAAGCGGGCTTTTCTTCAAGGCTACGGCTCATTGAATCTTTGCCTTCACCATATCAATCAAACTTTGAGTGGCGACTTCAAAGAGTTCTCCATGTCTTTTTGTAAACCAGTTTTGCTGAGCCAAAACTTAAACCTTTGGATCAAAGACGGATCATTCGAGCTTTGTGATTCCGAGGATCATTTGCTTTGCTTTGGGAGCTATACCGTCTAGCGTCACGGGGCCCTGGAATGCCCCCCAGGGCCGCCTTCTCTAAAGCCCAGTTCGGCTTAGACTATACCAACTAAAATCGTAGCAAAATGCCCATGCAAGGCTATTGAAATGAGTTCAAGTGTCATTGATCCCTCTGAAGAGGGAAAATTGAGTTGCACAACTTTCCCCTCTATTCTAGTGTCAGATACTGCTCAAATATAAACCTACCATCTTATCTTTATTTAGATTTTTAAAACATAATTTGTACAGAAAATCATCGTAATCACTATATAAACTAGTCGATCACCACATCTTGGTGCCCCTTGGCCGATCAACGGCAGCCTTGTGAAAAACTCTGCCTTAAGGTAAGCATCTTTCTAGCAAAATTAAGGTCTTTAAAAATCAATATGCGAACGCAGGAGGGATTATGCGTCTAAAAGCACTTTTCGCTAGCTTATTTTTAAGCACATCGATTTATGCCATAGACTCGTTTACAGACTACAGTATCAAGCTTGATGAGGGTTATCCAAGACTTTACCCTCACATCAACAACAACTCACTAACCATTGACGAGATCGAACAGAATTTAGATCAGTCAACAAACTATCAGAGTTTTCTTGAGTATCTCAAGATCAGGGAACCAAAATTATTTGAGCACTTTATATTATTTCACCACTCAGGCTCCTTGCAATTGGCTAGTCCAGAAAAACCAAGAACTGTCTTATTCTATGGTGGTTTGATTCTCGCCTTTGCTGAAGATCAAGATCAAACTACTAGGCGGGTAGAGATCATTGAGTTTGACGCCCAAGCAATGAGGTTCAATTTCCACGAGCTCAGATTCACACATGGCATGGAAATCGAGCGTAACCCCAAAAAATGCCTTACTTGCCATGGAGATGATCCGCGGCCTATCTGGGAGCCTTATGATTTTTGGCCCAAAATCTATGGCAGTCATCTCTCCCGATTCGGTACTCAAAAAGAAAAAGATGGCTATACTGCCATTCAAGCTGAGTCTGCAAAAGACTCAGTTTTAAGCTATCTTGAGTTTGAACCCCTGCGACGAAATTACAATGAGGTGGTCGAAACTTTCACCCAGTACATTTCAACAATGGCTATGGTACGCATGATGGATCGTTGGCGATCTCATGATGACAAACTATCGCCCTTTACCTATACCATTGCTGCAATTCTAAACGGCTGTACCGCAAGCAATGATCCCGTAGGCCAAATCCAGCGATTAAAAAACTATCTAAGTCCCCAGCAACATATTGCCCTTGAGCAGCGGTTTGAAGGTCTCTGGCAAGATACATTGGCTACGCGGTCGCACTTTAAGCAGTACCTTATCAATCGCTATGACTCCTTTTACCCTAATGAACCGATTATTTTCTCGATGAACCATGATCGATTGATAAGCGAAGTTCAATCGATCGCCCAGCTCCGATTCATCCTAGAAGGAGTTGGGATTTTTCTTGATGAACACACCATGTCTCAGGGCGACAACCCATTCTTCTTTAGCGTTCCTGGCAATTCAGCCCGAGACCTACTGGCAGCATTCTTTCAATTCGATGCCGACAGTCTATTCGCTGCCAATCCAGATTTTGTTCATAGCCAATTCCAATGGCCAAACTTCAACTGTCAAGACCTGGCGCGACGAGCACAGTCGAATGCTGCTTCAGGACAACTTTATCAATCAACCCATAATAAGTCTGAGTCTAGCTCCTTAGGCACTTGTATGTCGTGCCACACTGTAAACAGCCGCGCCCCTTACATTCCATTTGATGACAGTTCGAAGCTCCGCGATTGGATGGTCAGATCAGGCGGCCTGTCGAAACTCCAAGATCGCCTCTCTCGCACGGGCAGTGGCCAAATGCCACCTGATAGGAATTGGCCTACTGATAGAAAAAGCAGCCTGCTAGAGGTTTTCGAAGCTATTTCGAAGCGCTAATCAACGGCCGCGACGCTTACTCCTTCGCGGCCACTCCTAACAGACTATTTTAGCCTTTCCCGTAAGAAACCATAACCCAAAGAGTTTGCAAGAGAAACAAAGGATAAAGTGCGAGCATTCCCGAGCCTTGACCTTACCAAGACGAAATCTTTCGCCAGGCTCCGGTGATCTACAAGAATTCCCATTGGATACAATGAAAGTATTTAATCCTCGGAATCAACCTTCCCTGACCGACAGGTTTAATATGCAGGATAGAGCAGTACTGTAATTGCAAGCGAGGTTTCGACATGAAAGCGATTATCATTGATGACGATAGAGAGATTCTAGACATAGTACAGGCCTATCTTGAAAATGCAGGAGCTGAGTCTGTTCGCGCCTTTGCTGATCCTTTGAATGTTCAGATCGAACAAGATGCGCGAGATGCTGACCTCATTATCTCAGACGTGAACATGCCACACATCAAGGGACCTGAGATATTTTCTAAGTTCACTCAGTCTCTGAAGGCTGGAAATTCCAATGCTAAGTTCTTCTTTCTTACAGGAGTACCTTTACAGTTCATGTCCCAACAAGATGTAGATCGCATGCAACTTGCCGATGAAGTTTTGATCAAGCCCCTACACCTTGATGACTTCATGAATATTCTAAAAAAGCACTATCTCCTTGATCGGCAGATCAAGATAGCGTTGGAGGGGCAATTTGAAGACGAACCATTGGAGCAAAACGCCTGAAAAGGCTTTAGATCTTAAGTTTATATACTTAAGAATTTCGAAGCCCACTGCTAGAGGATTGATTGTGGGCTTTATAGCAACGGCTAGCATTTCTTGTGGTAATACAGCCGAACCAAACATAAGCAGCTTCGATCAGCAACAGACCCAAAACTCCGAAGACGCCATTGCAGATCAGCAGCCTACTCACCCACCGTCGGAATCTATAACAAACGACAATGCCGATGCCGAATATGGTCCATTAGATGATGAGCCTCTCTCTCAGCTAGAGATTCAACTGGACAACTGGAATCAATGGGCTCCTATGTGCGAGGGCTACCCCTCCAAAGAGTTTTGTGACGATGGAGACAGCACTCTTTTCTCTGGCTTACTTTGTTCAGCCAACGTTGAGATAGGCTGTGAAGGTGTTCGCCAAGCCCAGAGCTCTGACGGTCGATTTTGGCGATCTCCAAGAAGAATCAATCAGCCTGAGCCAAACTCGTTCTCAAGGGACATGGCCATGGGGGTTCTACTCTATCTGGTATCAACAAAAGACAAGGGGGCAGCAGAAGCTTGGCTATCGTGGATTCATGACAATCGCATATGCGTTGTCGATCTGGGAAGCCGCTGTGCCCTATTCCTATATAAGCTCTGCACCGATGATACCGATGGCCGCTGCGTGATCACACCTGGCTTGTGGGCTATCATGAATCGGGTGTGGACTTATTTGGAGCTAGACCTTCACAATGAAATGCTAGGCTGGCTAGAAACTGGAGAGTCCGTCTATGCTAGCGAAGCCCAAAGTACTCCCGCCGGTTACCAACTACACCTGAAGGGAGTTTCCAACTACATTTACCAGATGCTAGGCTTAGATCTGGACTTTGTGATCAGTGCCAGACAGACTTTGCTTGATAAGCAAGGGGACAACCTATTTTTTCGTTGGCTTTCGGGAGAAGATTATGATCTTGAGGCAAGATTGCTTCGCATTTGCCCCAGCATAGAGCCAGCGAGAAAGTACCAATGGGCTTGGGAGCGGGATACTCAAGAGCAAGCCTGGCTGGAGAGTTCTGGCTGGGATTGTATTTTCTTAGGAAATTTGATCCTAAGCAACCGTAATTAAAATATATTTCAGCATAACCAAGGAATCGCTTCTCAAATCTGAAAATTTTTTATCCCTAGTTTCAAAAGTTTGACCAGTTTGCCTTAAGCTTTTCCATAGTTGATCCGATAGACGCACACGAGGGGAGCTTAACGAACAAAAAAAACCTACGAACTTGGGAGAGATCACCTGAGTCGGGGTTCATATCGTTTTTCTTCCATTCGGACACGCTCGAAAATCAATGGGACACCAACGGGGTAAAATCATGAGTTTGCTTGCAAGAATACTTCTAGCTTACATGGCCTGGGCACTTGTAGCCTGTGGCGTAAACCAGGACACCAATGCAGGAGCCTATAAGAGGAGCCAAGAAGGCGGAACCAGCCAAGGGGCAAGTCCTGCTTCTGGCGATCAGTCTGCACAAACAGCTGGCAATTCTGACGAGGATACAGCGACCACTGGTGAGGAAGAGGTAGCTGCCGACGAAGAAGAAGAGGCTGAAGACGGGGCCGTTGTCGATCCTGCAGAAGCAGAGGCACAGGCGGCAGCCCTACTCAAGGCCCAGGGTAAAGAAATCTACGATAATAATTGCATGGGTTGTCACATGGCTCCGGCTGCAACGACGCTCAATGCCAGAGATCCAGCCTTGCTTGTAGGTGCAGCGAACATCGCGCCCCATGTGGCTGCTGGCATCAACGCCAACTTCCCAAATAATGGGATGGCCGAAGCAATCATTGCTTATCTTGTGGACCCAACTTAATAGCGCATCGCGAGGAGGCAGCCCAAGCTGCTTCCTAGCCCTGTGACTTAGAAAGCACAATAGAGACAAAGAATTACAAGGCCAGGCTCGCCACCGTAACCTTCCCTACACAGACTACACTACTCCAAATCAGCACACAAAGATTAACTGGTTATATTTATTTGATTTTTTGATCGAAATAGAAACGGTCCACCTCTTGCTCTTAGTCCAGCAGTGTACGATAACTACTGGAATTAAGGACCAAGATGAAAATTAAAACACTAGCCCTCGCGGGCCTTCTATCACTACTAGCAAGCTCAACGTCTTTTGCGACAGAGAAAACATATAATATTAAAACTGATCCATTGTCACTGGCTCTAGGTGTACCTAATATTGGTGTTGTTTTTCAATTGAGCGAAAATGTGGGTATGGGAGTTTCCGGTTCTATGTCTCGATTGAGATGGGATGATGATGACATTACAGCTGTCGGCGCAAATCTAGAAGCTGGCTACTACTTTTCGGGAGTCTTCGAGGATACTGGCTACCTAAAAGCTTTCACAGGATTGGCAACCGTAACGTCGTCCCATGATGATATCGGGTCGACAGTAGCAAATGTCGGAGTGATTGGCGGTTATCAATGGATGTGGGAAAACTTCAACACCTCAGTAGGTGGTGGTGTTCAGTACATCCAATCGGAAGGACTGAGTATTGGCCTGCCAGCACTTGAATGGACTATCGGTTACGCGATCTAAAATCCTATTGGGAGCAGGTCAGCCTACTAAGAGTTGATCTTGGCTTATCGGTAAGCTGATATGAAAGCGAAATCGTTGCCGAGTTCGCTCATCACCTTCAACGAGTGATAGGGCTACCTGACCTCCAACCTCTTCGATAAAAGATTTTACAGCATCTAAACCAACCCCCCGACCTGATATATCATTGGTCGATGATGTCGTGGAAATTCCCGATGTAAAAATGAGATTTGCAATCTCGAAGTCACTGGCGTCATTCGCAATAGAATTGCTATCTCGGCCGCGTTTACGGAGTTTTTCAAGATCGAGACCCTTGCCATCATCCCAGTATTCGATTTGCAGTTGACCTTCATGAACAGCAGCTTGGATGAAAATTTGACCCTGCTCGGCTTTGCCATCTAGCATGCGATCTTTTGGTTTTTCGATTCCATGGCTCAAACTATTGCTCATAAGGTGCGGCAAGATTTTCCTAACAAGACTCGCCCGATCGTCGTCTAATGGTATATCCGCCATGGTTATGTGAAACTGCGGTGCTGGCTTACTGAGTTTTTCGGCGACGTCGCTGATCTTATGAACATAAACGTTGATTATATCGTGAAGGTGTTCTTGCCCGTCGTGTTGGTTGACAATACGGCTCAATATAGCGAGAGATTGTTGTATAGGTACACTCTGAATTTCTTCGTGCAATAGACCAATAACACTTTCCAGCTGATCGATCACAACTTGATCGGTATCTTTCTCGTGCTTTAAAAGATGGTTCTCAAAGAAGTCAGAGTACACTAATACCTTAGCTCTGATAGCTTCGATCCCTTTTTTAATCAATCTACGCTCAACCTTTGTATGTGGGTTCTGACGATAGGTATCAAGGAGCGATTCAAGCCCATGAGCCTCATCACTCACATAGCTCAAACCCTTTAGTCTCGCGTTACCCTTGACAGTGTGGATATTGCGAAATAGTAGGGGAATCGCTTCAGTGTGAGTCCGATCAGACTCTAAAATATCATTACAGAGGTCTAGTTGATCCAAGGATTCTCTCTTGAACTGACGAAATCTTTCTTTGTCTATATCGAGAAGCTCGCCGATCATTCTAATTTGTGCTTCTTGTTGCTTCGCCTTTGATTCGAGTTCCTTAAACTCTGTCATATCGCGAACCGTAATGATAATCTTTTCTGTTAAAGCACCTTCCGACAACACAGGATGCCAATCGACGTCGAGGATCTTAGCCCTTTCACCTTCAAACTGAATCGTTTTCGGCAGAAGGTCCATATTCGCTTCAAAAGTCAGTGGATCGTCACCTAGGGCTACGCCAAGTGTACTTAAAACTTGATCTTTTTGATCACCGCTCAGGTTAGAATGATCCAATAAAACATCACGGATATGGCTACCAGCCAAGTTTCTAGTTTCTAAGATCTCCTGGAGATGCTCTGAGTACTCAGGGTCCACTTGGAGCCCTTCTGAAATTGTGAATATACCCTGTCTGATATGCTTCAATATTGCTTTGATCTCGGCATTTGCATGCCGTAATTCTCTTGTTCGAAGTTTGACAGTGGCCTCTAGATTTCGATTGTTTTCTTCGATTATTTCTAGCAACTCGATACTATTCAAACGAATTGCAATGATCCGCGCAAGAGAGTCGCAAAAAATAAATGCTGTGTCCTTTAGTTCTTCTTCTACGGTAAGGCAAATGTATCCAAAATTCTTTTCTAGTGATGCAATAGGAATGACCACCAAGCGAGCGACCTTCTCATCCGTAAATATTTTGATACTTTCATCATCCTCAAAGACTTTTGTTGTCTTAAATGAAATAATGTATTTCATATCCTGATCAACCTCGATCAGGGTTTTGAACACTGATGCAGTGCCAAGGGTTTCTAACTTATCGCTCGTCGCACGATAGTAAGCCACAGCTTCAGCTTCGAGAAATTCTTTAAAGATACCTTTGGCAAAGTTAATTATAAATTCACGACCATTTTCAGCATTAACCTTAACTCCAGAGTCGTTTAGTAGATCCAGGTCACTAATCTTTCGCTTCACTGATTGCCGCATTTCTTCTAGAGTTCCTGACAGAATAGCAAGCTCATCATTACCCGTCGTTTCGATGCTATCTTCAAGATTGCCCTTGGCAAGATCAATAGCTCGAACAGTGAGACGATTGATGGGAATCTCAATTACAGATTTAATATTACTCTGCAACGAATAGATAATCGACATGCATGCGATAATTGCAAACAGGATGATGATCAAGACCGTTAGCCGGATATTGTAGAACGCGGACTTTTTTGAAATGGCAATTGCAACCCTGCCTATGGGCTGCTCATCCATATACATAGCTTTTTCAAGATATATAACTTGAGAGGAGCGTTTCAATCGACTTAAGGTCTTGTACCTCTTGCCAATATCACTTTGGTAAAAGATGGTGTTGTCTTTATCTCTTACCTCGATACCAAGGACATCTGCGTCTTGCAGAATCGCCTCTGCAATCTTCGCTACATTTTCGCTATCGTAATCCCACACAGGCCCCTTCAGTGAAAGTGCGCCTAACTCAAGGGTTCTCTGGGATTTCATCTCAAGGCTTTTCGATATGTTTTCGTAGTTGTAGACACTCAAAACCATTGAGAAGGCTGCGAGTCCAACGACAACAACGAGGATGGTTTTAAGGCTCAATTTTTCGGATATTTTGCGGTACTTAACCACGAAGCAATCCCGTCAAAATCTACTTGTGTTCATTCGACTCCTATTCGGACTTCACCTAGAAAAGATAAGCCTACGATGACAGAAGATTTGGAAATTACTAGATAATTTCGGGAACGTAAGAACTGGGTGGGCTGAACTTATGAGAATCGTAGAGTAACTGAGCTATCTTTATTTTGCCCTTGGCGTGGCTCTCACAGTTGTCGAACCCAGTCCAAATCTTAAGGCCTGAATTTCATTCTGCCTTCTGCGTAAAGTTCAGGACCACTCTATTCTTCCTCCAAGGCAGAAAATCACGACCCCAATGCCACTTTATTTCCGTAGAGATCTCTGCATTTTATATTTTTTGTTTAGTTTTCCTTGAGTTCTGGCCGATATGGTTCGAGTGGGTGAAAACTTTTGTCTATAGGACAACACAGGGGGACCTTATCGTGAAATTATTAACGATGATCGCTAGTATCATCTTGAGCGGAGCATTAGCACCAGACCTCGGCTTTAGCCATGCCCGACTTCGGGTTGTAAATGCTGATAACACAGTACCAAAATTAGTTCCACGAAACAGCAGCGATGCAAACAAGGGCGGTGCAACCACCGACGATATGCCTTGTGGTCGGAACAGCGTCAACCGAGGGACCAATCCAGTTGTGTTGGTGGTAGGCGAGACTGTTGAATTCGAGATCGAAGAAACGATCAACCACAACGGTCGTTATGAGATGAACCTTTCTACCGCTGGCCAGATTAACTTTACCAACATCGTTACGATTACAGATGATCAGGCCGGAGCTCCCTCACGAGCAAACCCTAATCGCTATACCGGTAGCTTTGTCGTTCCCGACACCCCCTGCACAGATTGCACCTTGCAGATGGTTCAAGTCATGGTGAATGGCGCAAACGAGACTTACTATAAGTCATGCGTTGATGCCATCATCACTAGTGCTGACGCGCCACCGCCAGCAGCACCAACTGGCTTTGCAGTAAGTAAGTAAAACGACGAAAACTAGGAACTAAATTATGACTTTAAAACATTCTATTGTTAGCGTATCAGTTCTACTTTCAGGAGTTTGGCTTCTTTATGCTTGCCAGCCAACACCTGAAATCAAGCCTCGCCGCACTCTAGCCAGTGGCGAAGCTGGTACAGAAAATAATACTGGTGATTCATCCGCCGAGGGCGAAGACCAAAGTGCGGGAGATGGCGGTGAGGAAGCCCCAGCAGAGGTGTTCAGCATGAGCTGGGATAACGCTGCTGATCCCGGCATTACCGCGTATAAATTATTTCTCATTCCACCGGGAGAACTTCCCCTGGAGATCAGTAGCACAGCCATTGCTGACCTTGTCTTAGAAGGCAACCAGTATTCCCTCTCAGTGACCGATGCTCAGATCAAAGAGGCTTTAGGAACCACAGTTGTCGATCCAAGTGCATACTGTTTTTCTATACTTGCCGTCAATGGGGTAGGTAATTCTCAGCATTCTCCTAAGATCTGCCCTGAATAGTAGGGCTGATCTGTTACTTAGTACTAATTAAAAATTAAAAGGAAGGTCTCTAAACTGGAGGCCTTCCTTTTTCCGTTGCTGCTATTCAGGGTAGATCTTGTCTTATTGAGTCCTCATCCAAGCAATAATCGATCGAGCTTCGGCATCGGTGATCATGCTGGCAAAAGCATGTGGGTCAACTTCGGGCAGGTCATCACCACTGCATTGCCCTGATCCACTGTAAGCACCATTGAGAATGACACCAACTGTCTCATCATCGGAACAAATCTTAATATATTCACCATTGAGGACAGGGGCTGTATTACCATCACTATGGCAGGAGATACAGGTTCCCTCATCGTTGGCTCGATTATTGAAAATATTCTCTCCCGAAGTGATGGCCTCATCGGTATAGGTTGTCGCAATAATCTTGAAATCGTCAACCTCCAGATTATCAGAACTGCCCAGCTTCACGTCGATGTCCCCTCCTCCTTTGGTGTTGAAGACCATGGTCCAACTCATATCATCGGTTGCACTTGAACTAGCTAGTTCGGCAAGGTTCTCGTCAAACTCTGCGGTAATGGATCTGTCCGAAAACCAATTATATTCCAAGGCCCAATCGGACAGCGCTTGATAAATGATATCCACGTATTCCGCACCAACTCGCTCTGTGATTTGCTCTGAACTGAGGCTAGGGTTACAGGTCACCCGAATTGTAAGTGTAACGTTAAACGGTGAGTTTGCATTAAAGCCCGTGTAGTTGGGAATCAGGCTGCCGTTTCGGGCTCCATCATGACTAAAGGTTGGGCTTGTTCGACACGCTGCCTTCATTTCATTGAGCGCTTCCCCGTAGGAGGTATCCGAACTCGCCGCTTGAGGCTGGGCTTCATTAGTCGTTTTTTCTTCACTTTTGCAGGATAAAACACATAGACTAGTAGCGATACCTAGATATAAAACTTTACTCATGAGACGCCTTATTAGGAATATTGTGAGTTTGCATCGCCATTTAGCTCGCTCCTTCGGCTACATCTAAACAGGAGTAAATGGGAGTGAGTTTTTGTCAATGATTCTAAGGTATGAACGACATTTAAAGACCGAGGATAATTTGAAGCAAGTCCTGGCGTTGCTCTGGATTGGGGATCTTGCTCGCGAAATGTGGTGGCATCTGTCCTTCTCTGAGCCTGAACTCGATAAGCTTCTTGCGAGAACGGAGTTGATCGAGAACCATCTTTTCGCTAGCACCAGCAAGAAATGGGGGTGGTAAATCTTGATGGAGATGGCATTCACTACAAAACTCGAAGAATGGCTTAAGTCTTTGATCACTTAGATCTTTCTTAATCAAATAAGACTTGCTTTTGGAATACGTTTCTTGGCTAATAGCTTGATCTTCCTGACAACAAAGATCTTGCCAGAACTGGGTTGCTAGGTAGCCGTCTAATTGCTTGAGAACCGACTCACGGACGATGATTGCCCCTTGAGAATGGTGAATCTTTTGAAATGCAGATCTCATGAGTTTCATGGGCGAGCCATAACAAAAAACTTTCAATTCACTTTTCTTTTGGTCTAAAACATCCTTCATGCCCAATGCCGATGGAATACAGTAGCCATCGGTGGCATGCCAGCGATCCAACGATAGATCATATGCAATGGCTTTGGTTTGCTGCCCCCGCGGATCTCCAATGTGCTCACGGAGCAGTTCGAAATCTTTCTCCGTAAAAAGACTTTCGCCCATACTCCGCACCAGAATATAGAGTTTGTAGTACTGATCTCCAAGCTGGTCTTTCTTGGATGGCAGAATCAAACGAAGATTAGGTCGGTTCCGGCTGGGGTCCTTGTTCTTTGGGAGCTGATAGGAGAGCTTACCATTCTGAACAGGATCATGATCAGGAATGCGATCTTCAGGAATATCGATGGTGCCGTCTCCCAGCACCTTATAGAATTGGTCGAGCAAACGACGAGGTACGGGAAATCCTTGATCTGGGTATAGGTTGCTGAATATCATCCATGAAAGCAAGGTCGACCAGCAGTCTGACCGCTGGTATGTCGCGGGACATAACTCTTGCCATGCCTTTTGATAGCCTATGAGGCGAGCCCCAATGTTGACCATATCATCGTAGCGCTCTGGTCTTGGCCAGAGATCGTAGGCCTCAGCTTTTTGATCCCGGGCCAAGGGAACTCCAAGGTATTGGTTGCTATTCATGGCTTCTTCTACTAATGACCGCAGACTATGATTGAATGCGGTGGCTTCGAGCCAATCTCCCCCAGCAAAGATCGGAACTCCACCCTGATGACAGCGAAGGCAAAGCTCCCGACGGGCATATCGAATTTTTGCCTTGCCTCCAGGAATCAGATCGTCAACTATCTGAAATTCAAAACGCCCTAACTGATTGTTGTAACTAATAACTTCTAGCTTTCCGGTAGGCTCGACATAACCAATGAATAGCCTCCCCTCAAGATGGGTATTCAATCCCGCCTTGTCAGCAGAGCTTGCAAGCAAAAGACGTGGATACTTAAGGCTTTGTGGGTAGCTCGCCATTTTTTGAAGTGAGCGCCCAAAGGGAATGACAGCGCTGAAGAATGGCGTGAACTGATTGATCGCCTCTGCCATACGGCGATAGGGATGTGGCGTTAGCGGTTGCTCCCGACCATCATAGGTGATTCCAGCTTCTTTCAAGAGATAATCAAAATACGAAGCCCCACGATGGGGAACATCATCGTCGCCAAGTGCAGACTGACTCAGCAAGAAAAAAAGGAGTAGGCGAAGCATGGCTATCCTGTGCAGGTTTTGCTGATATTATCGCAAACTTCCTACCTTAGGATCAATAGCCTCTCGGCTCAAGATGGATTACGCACCCTTCTGCTTAGGAAAGCGTCCGACGTCTTGCTCGCCCTGATCGATAACAGCTTCATGAATCTTACTGGCAAGGAAATTTTGAAAGATGTGATCCAAGTCTGTGCCACTGCAATTCAAACCAATGTGAGTGTTACCATCATCCCACTTAGACCAAACGGTATTCATTGGTATAAACAACTGCCGTTCTCCAACCACCAAGATAATCATGGCATTCTGCTCCAGATCTAACATGCCGTTGACATTGAGACAGACACCTTCACCTGAAAGATCTTTCATTTCGCAGTCGTAGTATTGGCCCAGGGATAGCACTTGGAGGTTGTCGTTGACAACATCAAGGGAAACTTGCTTACGGTTTGCTTGTCGTCGTTCTGTTGTCATGAGTTTTGGTTCTCCGTTTTAATCAAGCTGTGAATATAGTCCGCTAGGGGTATCGCATACAGAGACCAAATCAATGCCTATCCAGCATTGCTCGCTTTCATGGGCGACTTATTTCCCTCCTTCGAAATCATTGACCCTGATTAGACTAAGAACTCTTAGGCTGCACTTTATGTTTTAAATACCCCGACATATGCACTATTGAGCCGGACTTTTACCACAGGGTCACGATTATCAGAGTCGCAGAAAAATGTGATTGCACCCCAAGTTTCCCAATAGATCAAACATCCGTACTAAACAAGACACTCAAGTATTTGTTAGGGTCACCGAACCCTTAGATAGGAGGTTTGTTACGGTGCAACGGCATGATGTTTGGCTCCTCGACGATGACTCTTTACTTTTAGAAACCATTGCCCAGGGCTTATCAGAGTACTTCAACATAGAGTGTTTCGAAAGTCGCCAGGCTATCTTCAAAAAGCTTCGCGAAGCGGAAAATTATTACCCAGATCTTCTCATCAGTGACTACCATCTATCATCTGAATATACTCTGATCGATCTACTCCAGTCCGCAGAAATGCAAGATCTTAAGGCCCATTGTGGAATTATCGTACTCTCCGGGCGTCCGAGTCTTGATATTGTACGAAAATTCCTAGCTTTAGGAGTTGTGGATTTTATCAGCAAACCAGTTAACTTAGATGAGTTAGCAGCAAAGAGCCTGAATGCTATCGAAATGCAATGCAGCGGTACAGCTCAGCAGGAGTACCTTGGGATTCAGCTGGACCCTAAACTTCGCAAGGTGTACTTGCATAACGAGATGATAGCAGAACTTACAGGCAAGGAGTTTCAAATACTCGACGCTCTCTTAGAACATCGCGAACAGGGTGTTAGCAAGACAGAGCTCAATGAAGAAATTTGGTCTGGCCAATCGGTAGCACCACGCATTCTTTCAGTACACCTCGCCAGCCTTCGGAAGAAGATTGCGTCCTCAGGCCTCGGGGTTATTTTTGATCGGAACCATGATGTCTATCGCCTCGAAGACCTTCTGGCTAGGCAATCTTCTTGACCATAGCGATCAACTTAGGCACCTAAGTTTTCCTTACATATTGCCCCCAGATGAGATACTACTATCGTTCATGGGGTCAAAAGTCCCCCTAGAATCCTCTGAAAGATGCAAGGGAAAAATATGTCAGATGCCGATCAACCAACGTGTTCACAATGCAACTCCAATTACCCCTACCAAGATGGAAGCCTCTGGATTTGCCCAGAGTGTGGCCATGAGTGGAGCGTTCATCAAGCTTCCGAAGGCTCTGCTAATGACGAAACTGTGATTCGAGATGCCAACGGCAACCCCCTTCAAGATGGGGATACCGTCACCGTAGTGAAAGACTTGAAAGTCAAGGGAGCATCCTCTCCCGTGAAGGCAGGAACCAAAGTTAAAAACATTCGGTTGGTGCCTGACAGCCCTGACGGCCATGATATTTCTTGTAAAATCGATGGCTTTGGAGCCATGGGACTCAAGTCTATCTTTGTCAAAAAGGCCTGAGAGTAGGTTATGGCCTCGCTACATTAACTGAGGCCCCAGTCCTCTTTGATCTGCTGCTCATCAGAAGCGCTCATAGCCTTTTTAAATTTTGCTCCGCTTCGCCCGCGAACGCGAGCTTCGCACTCTGCCCAAGTCTTATGAATTTTTAGCTCCCCATTAACGTAACTTAGATAGCTGTAGGCTTTCTTTTTAGCTCCTGAAGGCTTTTCCTTGCGCTCGGGAAGAGAAGTATCCTCTGGAATGTTGTGGATGTCGTGATCGTAGCGCAGAAGAGTGCCATCGTACAAGTCAACCTTATGCCCTAAGGCCAACTCTGAAGCAATGTGATCAACACGCTCATTGCCCTCGATGCCTCGATGCCCACGAACGTAGTGCCATGAAATCTTGCCGATCTTCTCCCGTCCTTGGACAGCAGTGAGAAGGCTCTGCCATAGCTCCTTGTTGCTCACATCGTTTCCTGAAGCTGTTTTCCATCCATTTCTCATCCACCCCCAGATCCACTGGGTGATGCCCTGGATGACATAGGTTGAGTCCGTAAGAATCGCCACATCACCTGGGTCTTGGCCCAAAGCGTGGAGCGCTTCGACAATAGCAGTCATTTCCATCTGGTTGTTAGTGACGTTCTTATGACCCCGCCCCAACTCGAAAACATGCCCATCAGGCTTTGCGATAACAGCGCCCCAGCCACCTGGCCCAGGATTGCCCTTGCAGGCACCGTCGGTAAATATAAGAATTGTTTCATCAAGAATCAGCTTGTTCATGTCACACTCTAGATCATTCAGCCATATTTCAAAGGCCACAGTTTATCAGGTACAGGGGGATTTTTCCTCATGAAACTCAGGGCGGTATATTTAGGAAGGGCTGAACTAGAGCAAGCCAAATATCTTGCAACTCGGATCGTTCCGGGGAATGGTGATGATCATTGTGTCACCGTCCATTCGTGCAGGAATAGAGCCTAGCTGACGGTGGGATTTAGCTGAAAAAGCCGCTTGGTTGCTCCCACTCCCCCCCTGCCGCAGCTTGATAAGCTTGGCCATTGCCTTGTAGTGCTTGGCGTCCATAACCGTGTGATCAATCATTTTCGCCATGGGGCCATCTTTCAGGAAGCTTTGAAATAGGTAAATGCGATCCTTGCGTGGGTAAGCCCGTTTTCCCGCAACGGCGTCTCGGTGCCAATCAAGTAACCCGCTCATGGAATCAAGCTTCTTATTATGACAATACCCACGTCGCGAGCTATCCTGGCAGAGGAAAATCCCAAAGTGACCGTGATCCAAGTTCTTTGGCAGGGGAAAACGGTGAACGAACCCTTCTTTAAGATCCTTAAGCTTGACCGGCTTGATATTCGATCGGGATGCTCCAGGCTGGGACAGGTCTTCTAAACTAAGAATAATATTAGGCTTCTTATGGTAAGACTGGTCCAATCCAATCAGATCGTAATCCCCGACCTGGCAACGTTTGACCAGTGGTTCAATGCGAACCTTCACCCACTGCTGCCCATCCTTCGCGGGAAGTGTCATGGGAGACAATCCTATAGCATTTTCTAATCGGACAATCTTTTGCTGACGCTTCAAAGCTACCTTACGCTCCTTGCCAACGTCCCTCACTTTGGAAATGGTTGGTTTCTTTAAAGGCTGCTTTATGGGAGCTGTAGGCCTAGCTTTGTCAGAATTGAATCGATAAACAAAGAAAACCACCAGAAGACCAAAGCCGACCATGACCATGCGAAACATAGCAATACCTCAACGACTCACAAAACGGGGTTTCATGGCTTCAAGGTCTTGTTGCACCTTAAAATCACCGCTGGTCACCCCATTGGCAAGCACCCAGTGATGCTGGTGATCTTCAGGGCCATCAAGCTCCAGATTCCACACGACTTGATCGTCTGTCGGGGCCAGAGTCTTAAGAACTTCGATTTTTCCCCAGATACCCGGGCGGATTGCGATTTCGTCATTTAATGTCAGGTCCCGAGCCATCTTGGTTCCTGAGCGAGTCGGAAACGGATGGTTTAGAGTAACCTTTACTTGCTTACCCTGGTATGAAATAACTCTCATGGGCTTCCGCTCCGGCCCAACGATGAGCCTCTTCACCGGATAAGACCTTTGTGTTATTGGGTTATATACTAGATCGCCCTTTTTAAGTTCAGTAATGACCGTCTCCTTGCCGTCCGCCAAGCGGATCTTAGTTTCAGGATCGAAGCAACCAATATTATTACGACACTGGATAAAACCCTTATTTTCGCAGTTTTGTACGGCATAGATGGCCTGATTCTGCGCGATACTCATATCACCTGACTTGATGACTGCCGCCTCAATCGCAGCTTGAGATCCATAAAGGCTGTGTTGAAAGCACACCCGATAACCGGCAGCAATCTCAGCGTTGGTAAAAAGCTTCGGCGCAACACCCAAACCATACTTCAAGTGGTAATCGTGGTGGAACGGTGTGTTAGCAGCCTGCGTTCCGCAAGGCATAGCGGCGCTACACCCTTGGGGTTGAGGGAATTCCATTGGAGCGATGTTCTGCCCGCAATTCTCAGCAACCGAGAATTGAATGGTCCCGGTTTCACTACATGTCCCAGGTAGGTCTGCTTGGTAGTTTCCTTCGGAGTCAAGGCGACCAACACCTTGCGCCCGCACCGTAACTGTAAAATCACCAGTCCCTGGATTTTCAAAGGTTGTCGTGTAAGTCTGTGTTTCACCGTACTGCCCCGTATTAGCAGCCACCAATTTAGATTCCATCTGGGAACCCATTAGCAGTTCAGCCCTTGCATTAGCGACGATCCCCGTGAGTGTAATTCTCGCTTTAATTTCTTCTGGAGTCTGATCGAGAATTGTCACGCTGCAATTTGGAACTGGCGGCGCGGGAATCGGAACAAACGCGTGGATCGCTGATTGCACATCTTCCGTCACAGTTTTTGACTTAAAGTGGATTCCCGTCACTAAAGATGTCCCAGGATACATCTCTGGTACTATAAGATCTGCCTCTGTCTGAATCTGATCTAACTTCTTTTCACTACCAGATTCAAATAGTTCATCAAATGCCTCGACCTCCACATCACTCACATCTTTTGTCTTAAGAAGAATTTCCTGGCCCTTATTGAGAGAGATCTTAGCTTTAGACTTGGCATTGAGCTCTAATCTTGCCTCTGAAGGATTGAAGTAATCTTTCAGGTAGAGGATTGGCTTGTCGTCCACCTGGTGATGGAAAAGGGTTCGGACTACGGCTAGTGCAGACAGATTATTTTGGCCCTTATCTTGGCTCGCACGTGCCTGCCGGACCATCTGCGACTCTTTCTGAGTCTCGCTAACCTGCATCAGCATGTAACCTGATGCAAAAAGGGCTGCCATTAGGCCAAATACAGTCGAGCTGCCTTCTTCCGAGCGGAAAATGGAAAACATATTCAATTCCTCAAGCCAATTTGATTCAAGTTCCTTAACGGCTCAAAATCACAGGCGACTAAATAAGTCATCATTTCCATATTTTTTCATTGACTTGAAAGACCCTCTAAAGGTTTTTGAGACGCAAATAAACGTGATGTGAGAGCTGGCCTCACAAAAACGCACCTGATCGCCTTATTTTAATCCTGGGTAGTTGCTTGTAAAAAGCTGTGAAAACCTTCTGATCAGAATCTTTATTTTAAGTGCTAAGCCGCAGTAAAATATCAGGAAATGAAATCCAGTTTAGACCTCTCCCCTTCGGCGCGATAGGAAATAAAACCCCTTAGAAAAGGAAAAAACCTAGCATGTTGAGACGTTTCGGAATTGTGACGATCTTCCTCTTTAGTGCCTCATGCTCAGAATCTAGCGAACCCATTTCTAAGAGGGATTCCTATGACACACCGTCTGTACAAGTGGCCGAGTCACCAGCAAATAGCACTAGCCAAGCTCTAGTCTTAAGTCACGAGGGTCGTGATATCAGTTTCGAACTGGATACCGCCATCGATCCTGAAACCGTTGACGCTTATATCATGGGGGCTGCCGAATACTTCAGCGCCAGTCACAGCTCCGGTGGGCGTTATGAAATCATCAATGTTCCCTTAGGAAACCAAATACTTCATATCAAGGCGAATCGAAGCGATGGCGTCGCCGTAGGCGCGGTCCGCGATATCTTCGTCTCTGGGGCCAAGGGTAGCCATCTGGGTGCTGTTGACCTGGAACCTTTGGGGGCTTTGCAGGGTCGTTATAAAGGACTGACGTCAGATGAGACCTACATCAAATTCGTGGGACTGGATCAGGGGACCTATCGTCTCGATGATAACGGCAACTTTTACATTCTCGACCTCGCCCCTGGTGACTATCGTGTCCAGGTCGTCGACGGCGACTATCGTCACGATACACGACTCACCGTCGAGCCAGATACTACCGTTCAACTGGGGACCAACAACCTAAACGGTTCCTACTGGAGTTCCGAAACGGAAACTTATACTCGCTACCGCCTTGCAGTTGAGAAGCTTGCCGGAAGTGCCAGTTACGCGGCCATCGCGTACTTGCAGCTCGCGATTGACAATACTTGGCAAGACGCATTCTTCATTTCATCTAGCGGCTACATCGGCAACCATTCCGTATATGTGACAAGCTCAGCAGCGGCAGCTGGGTTTGATGGCTGGAAGGCATTCAGTGACACCAGCTTTAGTACCCGCTGGCAATCCAGTAGTGGTTTGTTCTCAAGTGAGGGCGACCTCGCTGTGGACGAAGCACCCTATTTGGAGTTTTCTTTCTTTACCGCAGTGGCACTCGATGGAATTCGCATCGTTGGTAGCGCCGGTGAGGACTCAGAAATCTCACCCACGTCTATCAGTATCAGAGGCTCCCATGATGGCGTCAATTGGTTTAGTGTTGGCCCTAGTACTATTGAAGTCGATACCGATACTGGTGCACAGATTTCCCTATAGCAACGATTTCATGCTAACTTTAGGCTGATTCAATACATCCCTTAGTACCCGAATTTCCTACACTGTTTCCTAAAGATTGAGCTTACAGAACACATGTTTCTGTAAGCCTAGACCTGGCCCCTCACTTGTCTTAGTCTAGGATCAGAGACACGAAGCAGGAGGTCAGTATGAACAGGAATTTGATATTTTTAAGCATTGTTTGGATTATTTCAACCCTAGCAGGGGCGACACCAAGCACCGAGGTGGCAAGCATTGTCGCCAATGGCTCAGGCTGCCCCATGAACGATCCCCGATTTAACGTGAATGGCGACACCATTCTGATTAACACCGAACCACTAGAAATCTTCATCAGTGGCGATGACCGCTTTGATCGCCAGAACTGCCAAGTAACCCTTAACATTGCCCCAGCTGCTGGCTGGTACTATGTCGTGGAGCAAATTCAAGCGACTGGGTATGCCCACGTAGGACAAGGCGTGGAAGGCAGCGCCCGGCTCGCAGCCTACATCCAAGGCCAAGGCTTTGGCCCTACTGTTGAACAGCGATTTCAGGGCTACACCCAACAAAGTTTTCGCCTGCAAAGCAGCGAAGCTATTCGAAGCTCGTGTGATGAAGACCGAGCTTTGAACATCAATACAGCTATTCGATTGCTCAACCGTAACTCTTCAAGATATGGTTGGGGCTATCTAACAGCTAACAGCCAAACCAGCGTGCGTATCCGCTGGCAACGCTGTACCTAAACATCTTTTACCAATTTAAAAAACTGGGCTGGTCCCCTAGTCCAGTTTGTTCTCCTCCTCTCCTACCGGCAGCTTTTGCCTTCCAACCAGCTCAGCACACGACCGATCAAGCTAGGAACCATGAAAGCGAATGGTATGCTTCTCAAAACAATGCTGTGGCTCACACTCACTTGCCTCTATGGCCAAGCGATGCCGGTGCAAGCTGCCAGTTTGATAGCAAAAAAAGGTCACGTCACCGTGCCCATTGCGTCCCTTGAGCAGTTGCAGAACATCAAGGGTGAGTGGGAATTCTATTACCAAGAGTTCCTAAGCCCCCACGAACTTCGTAGTCTTGACGATAAATACCGCACCTATTTCTCCGTACCTGGTAAATGGCACAACAACAAGGCTAACGGCTTCCATTTGAAAGGCAACAGCTTCGGAACCTATCGCCTAACCTTGCATTTTGATCGCAGGCCTATGGGCAGTGTGAAGCTAAAAATTGACGAAATTCCGTCCGCGTATCGCTTTTTCATCGATGGCGAATTGGTGGTGGAGCAAGGTAAGGTGGCAAAGGAAGCAGACAGCGAGCAACCGAAGGCGGGAGCACGGGTCGTTGAGCTAACCCCTGGTGATCGAAGTGTCGAACTAGTATTTCATACGTCTAGCTTTAATCACTATCAGGGTGGAACATGGTATCCCTTGGTAATCGCAAAGACCGCGGTTTTTGAGCAAAAGAGAGTCATCAATCAGATTGGCAATCTAACGCTAACCGGTGGTATTTTGATCATGGGTCTATTCTTTCTCGGGCTCTACCTGTTCATTCGCCGAGAGATCGTATTCTTGCTCATCAGTGCCATCTGCTTGACTGGAATCATTCGCTGCTCGGTGGCTCATGGGGATACCATTGCTCATATTTTTTTCCCCGACCTTAGCTGGCACATGTCCAGACTCTTGATGTTCAGTAGCTTCTATCTTTTTGTGCCGGTCGGAATGTCACTGGGTGTCGAGCTACTGCCCACCAAGCTTGGCCGTCATGCAACCCGAGTCTGTTGGCTGTTCCTCCCGGTATTCCTAGCGTTATCCCTATCAGGTAACACAAACCTCAGCTCCAGAATGAACATCATTCCAAACTTACTTACACTCTGCTTGGTTAGTGTTCATCTCGCTGCGGTAATCATCACCTACTTACCTCAGATCCAACGTCATATGGCATCCATCATCGGTCTTTCGGCATTGGTCTTAACTGGCTTTCACGACCTCCTAGTAGCTATGGATGCCCTTGCATCGCCCAATCGCTTCCAAAACACATTGCTCATTGGACTAACGCTTTTTGTAATTCTCCAAACCCTTAAGATTGCGTCGCAATTTGCTAGAGGCGAGTCCCGCGCCAGGGATTCCAAGTCAGAGGTTTTAAGGCTGAATCAGCAACTTGAAGAGAGCATTAAACTTCTCAACGAAAGACTCACCGAAGCCGGAGCGAAGCTGATACAAAGGGAAAAGACGGCATCCCTAGGATATTTAACCGCAGGCATTGCCCACGAGCTAGGAACCCCTCTTGTCAATATTGAAAACGCATTTTCGAAGCTAGACCATAAGGATGGCGAAGCGCCCATCAGCCCGAAGCAGATCACAGAGTTTCGAGAGGGCATTGAAACGGGGATTCAGCATATCACCCACGTTGTGGAGAGCCTCAAACTAGTCGCTAAACCAAGTGAATCGACGCCGACAAGCTCTGTCAGCATTGAAAACATCTTGCTACATGTTCGTTCCTTGACCAAAGCAAGATTTCTTCATAGCGATATTCGCTATCAAATTGTGAACCACTTAGACGATGACAAGGTTCAGGTACAAGCCCAGGAATCGCAGATTTGTCAAATCATCATCAATCTGTTGAATAACGCTTTCGAATCCCTCCAATCGTTTCGTGTTATAGGACCCAAAGTAGAAATTCATGTGGATCAGACTTTTGACTCAGTTCTTTTCACAGTGATGGATAATGGAAGAGGAATACCAGAAAAAATAAGATCGCAGATATTCGATCCGTTTTTTACTAGCAAGAATTTAGGAGAAGGTGTAGGTCTGGGACTCTCCATGGCCCGTTCTATGGCCGAGCAAAACCAAGCTGATCTCTATTTAGATGAAACACAAGCTAACACCGCCTTTGTTTTAAAAGTTCCCCTCGCCCAGGAGGAAACCACAGAGCTTTCCGAAGTATCATAGAAAATCCGAGATGACCTACCGCACGAGAATATATTGATGCCATGATACATGATGGATACAGCCGAATGTGAAACTAAGCGAGAGTCTGGCTAGATTTCGAGCTCTACTGCAAAACTCCCCGCAGGTCACAATGCAAAAAGAGGTAAAATACTGTATGGAATCAAAATAGAGTGGCATGATAGTATTTTTAAAAATGAAGGAGTTCAAATGAGAGCCATATTATCAGGTCTGATTTTTTTGCTGCCCTTAAGATCAGTAGCTGACAGCAATTCGTTGGATATGTCTTTGAGCGATATTCTAAGCCTAGAAGTGGAAACAGCATCATCTAACAAAGAATCGATAATGGATGCACCAGCATCAATAATTGTTATCACAGAGGATGACATCATCAATCGGGGCTATGAGAACCTCATGGAAGTGTTGTCAGACCTCCCAGGCTTTGATGTTATTGGTACATCGGCTTGGGACATTGCTTACCAAAGAGGTTATAGAACCCCTTTTCTCCAAAGAACTCTAGTTATGATTGATGGGCAAAATATCAATAATCTTTGGACACATAATCCTGACATCAACCATGTTTTGCCCCTTGAGAGCTTTAGTCGCATTGAAGTTTTATATGGTCCAACATCAGCAGTATATGGTCCTAATGCATTTCTCGGAATCATTAACTTTATCACTAAGAAGTCTCAAGATTTAGAGTCTGGTCAACTAGAGAACTACGCAAAAATATCTTTTGGCACAAAAGAAACAAAGATTCTAGATGCTCGTTCATCTGGTAACCTAGGGTCGTTTTCTTTCTCAGTTGACGCAAAGTATCACCAGAGCAAAGGTTTTGATTGGACTTGGGATGAAAAATCATACACTGGTTTTTATGACAATCGAGATGTCTGGGGGCCAATTGTCGATCACAAGTCAAACTCATTCACTGGCAATATTGGTGACAATATAAACCCCAAAGAAAATAAGTTTGTTTCGGTTTCTCTTGAGACAGGTAAATTCTCTCTAGCCGTTGAATACAGAGATCGTCAGCAGGCATATGGACCGTTTTATTCGTCTGTAAAAGCTCAATCTAATACGCCATGGGGAGGCGGATCAACTAGAATATTTTCAGATTATAGCTTTGCAGGGAGCAGCTTCAATTCGAAGACATTTCTTCAATATCGAGAAAGCTCAACTTACGGCGATTGGGCTGAAGGCTACTACCATCCATCTCAAGAAGGAGATGAAGATGCCTACAAGGGAATCACTCTTACTCATTGGAGATCCGATAGCTGGGCGGCTCTATTAAATCAAGATTTTGAATTTGAACTATCATCAAGCCTTAGGATTCTCGCAGGGCTGAAGGTAGAACGTAAGAATCTCCAAAAGGCTTACATCATTCCTGGATATTGGTGTACAAACGATGCTGACGGCAATCCTATACCAACAGCTAACAACGGAACCAAAACAGTTCTTGGAGTTAATTGCGGAGACAGTGTGCAATCAGCAGAGGATTCCGAAGTGGTGTCGATGCCAATACCAGACCCTTGGACTCACTCTGGTTCTGGCAATCGAGTCTATACGACAGATGCTGGAATTTATGCACTAGCTCTCTACAAACCAAGCGAAAACTGGACATATAATTCAGGAATAAGATATGACGAAAACACTTCCTATGGAGCTAGTATCAATCCTCGATTCTCTGTGATCTATAAGCCGAAAAAAACTATGGCGTTCAAATTAATATTAGGGACCGCTTTTCAAGAACCAGCCCCTCTTCAAGTATATGGTGGATGGAATGGCCGTGCTGGAAACGAGGACCTAAAGCCAGAAAAAGTCCGAAATGCAGAAGTAGTTTTCACACATGTTTTTGGTAAGTTGTATCATGAAGTCGGCTCTTTTTTCTCAAGTTATGAGGATGTCGTCAAAGAAGAAGCTGAAAATGCGGGAGAGAGAGAAGTTTATGGGCTCGAATATAAGATGAACTACTCATTTTTGAGTCCACTTTCCAGCAGAGATGCTGAAGTTGATTTCAACTACACATATACTATTTCGAAGTCAAGCATCACCTATGACCACGGAGTATTCGTAAAAGGTGACAACGCCTCAACAGAAGAGGGACAGGGCTGGATAGACAACGGGAGTATGGAAGATCTTGGCGACATAGCACCTCACAAAGCCAATCTTATCGTAAACTTACCGACCGCAGAGCAATTCAATATGAACTATGCCTTGAACTATGTCTCGTCTCGCGATCTATACCTAAGAAACCCATTAAGGCGAGATAATGAGGCCCTTGATGGTTACCTGAATATTGATACTGCGTTTGCTTATAGACCCAACAAAGAAGTTTCTTTAACCCTAAAGGTACAAAACATCCTGGACAATGAGTATTTTCACCCTGGGGGTGAGCAAGCGGATTCTGGGATAAATCGTAATCAACCTGCCGCAGGATTTAGAAACTCATTGATACCTCAACCCAAAAGAACATTTCTCGCCGGACTCAAAGCGAAGTTCTAATTAAGTATCAACCAAATACTAGATTCTCAACCTAGCTTCGATCACCTTTTAACACAAGCCCTTATTGTATATATAGTGGTACTGTTAGGTTTAACAGCTTCATCAACCACTCGACGGAGAACCAAATGGTTTCGAAGACCTTTTTGGGTCTGACTTTTCTCAAGTTAGCAATCACAACCTGTGCGTTTTCTGCCGAAGGTAAGATCATAAAAATGACAACGCTCAACTGGGAGCCCTATTACGGAGAGAACTTAAAAAACCAAGGTGTCATTACCGAGCTGGTAAATGAATCATTTAAAAGAGTCGGACTTCGGACTACAATAGAGTTCATGCCTTGGCAACGGGCAATGATTCTTGTTGAGTCGGGTCAGTACGATATTCTGATGGGCGCCTATCACACAAAAGACCGTGAGAAAAAATTTTTTATAAGCGACCCCATATACAATGTAAAAATTCGAATCGTAGCCCATAAGGACTCAAAGATTCGCAACTACAAAAGCTTGGTGGACCTCAAAGGCTTCAAAATCGGTGTATCTCAAGGCTTTGCTAATCGTGAGGATTTCGATAAGGCCGACTACCTAATCAAGGATGTCGCAAAATCACCCCTCTTGAATATACGGAAGCTCCTCACTAGAAGAGTCGATATGATAGTGATTTCGGAAGAAATATTGCTCCATCGATTAAATAAATTCAAGGTACGAGACAGACCTCCCCTCGTCTATATAGATCCAATTCTTAACGAAAGTAGTTTACATCTATTGTCTAGCAAAGTACGGAAGAGCAACTCCCGTATCATCGAAGATTTCAATACAGGCATACGGGAAATCAAAAAGGACGGAACCTACCTTGCCATTCTAAAGAAGTTTGGCTTTAGAGGTATTTAACTAGGGGGCCTCTGGGTCCAATATCTCCCTTTTTGATGGGCGTCTATTTTGCTAAATACATCTTTTTTCTAGAAATCTAATACCTTATCTCAAAAGGATGTTTCTGGAGTCGCCAAAACCTACTTTAAATCAAATCAAATCACAAGATCACATCCGATAGAAGGTGATCCGTGGCGGAATGGCGTTTATAAAACGTTGTTCCAAGAATAGGATGCTTTTCTGATCTTTTGTTAGTGTGCCTTTCCCCTCTCCGATGTAAAGAGCGATCGTACAAGGCCACGACATCCGAGATACTTGGTCCAAATTTATCAGTGTGTTAGATAACGGTCAGTATCTTGCAAGAAGCGGAGCGATTAGCAAACAAGTTTTTTTAATCATTAGAAATTATTAGGACCAACCATGCAGCAGAAAACTAGATTCCGAATGACAAGTCTCAAAGCCCTCAGCCTTTTCACCCTATTCCTTCTATGGTACGTACCGGCCGGCGATGCGGAGGCTGGAAAGCTAATCGACAAACTTCGCAAGAACCACCTATGTGACAACGACAGTACGAAATTAGCCCAGAAGCGCTGGGATGCGTGTAGTAGCGAAGCCCCTGTCGTAGATGTGAATAATAAAGTTCATGGTGATGTATTCGACTGTGACTGCTGGACGAAATCAGCACTGGGTGGCAAGGTGTTAAACATTCGAAAGGTCAATCGCTACGATGATAGTACCGTAGAGGAAGGAGAGAAGTATGTGGCCGTTTTTTCTCCTGGAGACAAGAACAACGATAACTGCAAATGTGCAGTTGTTACTGATTTAATTGAGCCTTGGCATGCCCTTGATAACAATCAATGCCTACGTTATGAGCGACGATCCAAAAAGACCAAGCATGCTATTAAAAGGCGCCGAAAGACGATATACTACAACGTTTGTGTTGAAAGAGGCCCCAAACAGGTCGGCTATGCATCCTCATGCATCGGGCTCTGCGGGGCACACTGCGGCATCGATGATCGGGGTCAAGAGATCAGCGAATACAACAAACGATATGCTAGTCTGGTGATTCACGACGTCTGCCAGGCATATATCAATTCTACGGCTTCAATGGCAAGTAAAGAAGGTCGGCGAAATAACTGTGGCGATGAGGGAAGCAAGTCGGGTGGCGCTGCTCGCGATGCCATGGGTGGCGTCGGTACTATCGCGGCGACTGGGCTATTCAACGGCCACTGCGGACCAAAATGCCAAGACATGAAAGACCTGGGTGGGAATGTCTGCGACAACTAGAGCAACCCTGGCCTCTGGGAAATCCTGCACAAGGATAGCGGGATTTTCTCTAGATCACTTTATTAAGCCAAAAATTACGCTCTCTTCTTGATAAGTTCAGCATGCTTGGGAACTGCATCAGGAAGGTTTTTCAAGACACTCTCTAAGACTGGTCTCATGATAGACTTCGCCATCACCTCATTCATTCCTGAATCTAGACACAACTGAAGATCGTCTTCGAGGACGCTGGCTGTTAAGGCAACGATGTAGGGTTGCTGTTGAAGGTTGAGTTGGCGAATTCTCTGGGTCGCCTGATAGCCATCGACCTGCGGCATGTAGCAGTCCATGAGCACGAGGTCATAAGCCTTTGTCTGCACCATTGTCACAGCCTGCTCTCCATTTTCTACAAAATCTGCGGAGATTCCATAGTGCTTAAGAAAACGCTCTGTCACCAGGCTATTGACACGGTTATCTTCTGCCACCAGGACATTCAGATGCTTTAGATCCAATGATGCCTTGTGATCCTGAGAAAGCATTTCTAAAACCGGTAAGCTAATACCTTCTGCAATCTCAACGGGAAGAGTAATCAAGAAACGAGTTCCTACACCCAGCTCACTCTCCACATGTATTGTACCTCTCATCAATTCCGTTAAAGATTTGACAATGCTTAGGCCCAAGCCAGTACCGCCGTAGCGCTCTGATGTACGGTGATCAGCCTGACTGAATGGCTTAAAAAACTTGACAAGTTGCTTCTCGCTGATTCCGATGCCGCTATCCTTAATCTGAATATCAAGCTGAGGAGGGGTGTCCTCATCTAATTTAGCTTGGATCAAAACTTGACCACCTTCACTAAACTTGATTCCGTTTGACACAAGGTTGCCAACAATCTGTTGAAGTCTCATTTTATCGACACTAACGAGTTTCATAGAATCAGCCACATCGAGTTCCAGCCCCACATGCCGGGCCAAGGCCATACCCTGATACAGAGTCAAAGTCCCGGCCAAGACTTCTTTAACAGAAACAACACTAGGGCTCAATTCGAGTTTATGAGCTTCGATTTTCGAATAATCCAAAATATCGTTAATGATCGTGGTCAGGTTGTGTCCGCTTTGAATTACCAAGTCCAGAAGATGGTAGTGAGGGCTAGTAGCTTTGGTCTCGGCAGCGATTTCCTCGCACAGGCCAATGATGCCATTAAGAAGAGTTCGAATCTCGTGGCTCATATTCGCCAAGAAGCTCGACTTAGATCGTTCTGCGGCCAGAGCTTTTCGCTCTGCGACTTTGAGTTTTGTTACCAGCTTGCGATAGTTGCTCATCACCTCCTGGGTTTTGCTGACATTTTCGATCAGGATGACCAAGTCCCCTGAATCCAAGGGGAGAAGATAAGTCTGATGGGTTTGATAATCCTCATCGTCACTATCTAAAGGACAGGGAATCACAAACTTGTGGATTTGAGCAGAAAAAACGGCTGGAACCGAGAGATCGATCGCCAGCTTAAAGCGGTCTTCATAGATTCCTTCTTTTAGCTTCGGGCAAAAGTCCTGCAATGGCTTGCCAAGCACATCCTTGCGTGCCAAGCCAGACCAATGCTCAAGCACCGCATTCCAAAAGATCACCTTAAGATCCTTATTCAGAACACAGTAGCCATGAGGAAGGTGATTAAAAAGACCATAGGGATCATGCGAGCCGAACATCAAGAGATTCCTTCCAATGACTAAGCCAGCCATCAACGTTTTCAAATTGGATGAGTATCGCGATATTGCCAAAGGAGTAAGGGCCTGAAACCAGTTTGGTTTCTACTAGAATGGAATTTAGATCCGTAAAGCTTCCAAATTTATTCAACGTATCTGGTTCAAAATGCCCTTCCGTTTGCACTTCAGGTATTCGGTAGCTGAACTTCCTGCCACCTCTCTTGACGATGGTACTCATAAGCGACTTAAAAATAATGTTCCCCACCTCGATCAGTATGGATTCTTTGAGAGCGTCTCGTTCAGGGTATGGGGCTTCGATTGTTGGTACCAACGACGACAAGAGATACTGGGCTGCCTGATCATTGAATATCGCCAAAGCCTGGCCTGATACCGGCCCCTCGAACGAGGAAATAACAACTCCTACCGGCACTCCATAGAATGCCGTACCTATATCTTGATAGTGGGTGAAATCCGACTCCTGAATCTCAATCGCCATGGGTTCCGTGATCATTGCGTCTAGGGTGTGTGATGCTTTTTGTATTCCAACACCAAGGTGCTTTCGCACGTCATCCCATGAAAATTTCTCAAGACTATCCAAAACTGGCCTCCCTTCATGAAGGGCGGTTGCCCCCCTTCTTGACATAAATACATAAGCCAAGAAAACTCCATCTTAGTCCTGAAGTTACCCATGTGACGTTCTCTAAGCTCAAATTATTGCTCCGACCATCGTAGTATCCCATCCCAAGACACTATTACCGGGGCCGGTTCCTAGAGCAATCGGGGTAGATCAGGAATCGCTTAATTGCTTTGCAGAGACCGTGTTTGAAAGGTAAACAAGGGAGAGGCCCAAGTATCTTAAGAAGCTACAATTCTTCGGGTACCTTAGGATTGGTTGGGATTACAGTCTAGAATATCTTCTCACGAACTTCCCAGAAGTACTTCGTTTTTCTAGCAATCACAAATAGGGGCATGCGAAATTTTTCCTGGGAGTTAATAGCCTCATCAACTGAACCAATTGTCAAAGTCGCTCCAGGGTTCCTAATGTGCATTCTAACAAAGTTATAATAGAAAGCTTGCGCTTGTCTGCTATTACTCAAATAGTAATATTCCTTGAGAGCTTGGGCATCCACATCGAAATAAGCCACTTCTAGTCGCTCTCTTTTTTTCTTGTCAAACGAACGCCGTAACATCATGGTATCGGGGCGCATGACATGAGCGTCACGAAGCTCCATAGCTTTCTTTAACCGGCTATCCACATCAACTATTTGCTCCTTACAGCTATGACACTGGCGAGCCGCGATGTCATTCTCAGCCCCACAGGCATCGCAGATTTTGAACCGGAATCGAAACGAGCACGTTTCTATTTCTAGTGTGTGAGGGTTTTCATGAGCGCCTTTGCACTTGCGGCCAAAATGCTCCATAACCTGACCCTCGTCATCAACGCGCCCCCAGAATTGATTTTCAAACCCACATTCAGGACAAGGCACCTTGACCAATTCTGTATCTTCGCTAGGCCTAGGATCATCGATCTCAGGAGCAAAGAGATCATAGGCTAAACCGGTGTAGTCAAGGACCAGACAGTCTTTTTTACCTGGAGACAGGCGCAGGCCTCGACCTACAATTTGTTGAAACAGACTGACTGATTCTGTGGGCCTGAGCAGTGCGATCAAATCCACATGGGGCGCATCAAACCCTGTTGTAAGAACCGATACATTGACCAAGAACTTGATCTGTCGCTGTTTGAAATCGTGGATGATACGATCTCGCTCTTGTCCCGAGGTATCACCAACCACCAAAGCTGCCTCACCGCTGGGGAGGAGGCTCAAGATTTCTTTGGCATGAGCTACTGATGATGTGAAAATCATCACAGCCTCGCGCTCTTGAGATAACGAGACAATATGCCCCACAATTCCCGGAGTCACACGGTTCTGTTCGCGCAGGCAGTTTTCAATATCCGCAAGCTTGAACGTTCCTGTTTTCTGGCTTAAGCGTAGCTGGCTAAAGTCATAGCAGGCGACGGGAGCATCGATGCGAATGGGTGGGGTCAAGTATTTATGGTCGATCATATAACGGAGGGATAGCTCAAAAACGCAGTGTTTGAAGAAACGTGGTTCACGGCTGCCCACAAAGCCCCGGTAGTGGTATTCGAAAATCCAACCCATTCCGAGCCGATATGGGGTCGCCGTCAAGCCCAAGATACAAAGACTTGGATTGGCGCGCTGCATTTTGCGGATGACCTGAAGATATTGGCTTTTTTCATCGAGTGAGATTCGGTGACATTCGTCGACGATTAGAAGGTTGAAATCCTGAAAGAACTCATCCTTCGCCCTGGCAACAGATTGAATGCTGCCGAAAATCACCTTCTGACCCTGATCTTTTCGGCCTAACCCAGCAGCAAAGATCCCAGCTTCAAGATCGTAACTTTCATACTTACCGTGATTTTGTTCCACCAGCTCTTTCACGTGGGCGAGGCACAGCACGCGCCCACGGGCCATGCGAGCCAGCTCAGCGATAACCAATGACTTTCCGGCTCCGGTAGGCAGGACCACAAGAGCAGGATGCCGAGTCTTCCTAAAATGGGCGATGACAGAACTTACAGCTTCAGTTTGATATGGTCTCAACGAGTACAAGGTGCCGGATCTCCAAAGTCTTCAGACGTTGAGACAATCTATTCTGGCACTTGCCTTGGGTCAAGGCCTCAGATCACTTTGCGGAGCTCTTGCACAAAAGTCTTTGAGCTGGGACTTTCAGAAGAGCGAAATCGCTTCACGACCTTACCATCGCGGGAGATGATAAATTTTTCAAAGTTCCACCGCACATCACCACCTTTTTCAGGATCTTTGTCTGTGAGATACGAAAAAATGGGATGAGCGTCTTTGCCTTTGACAGCCACAATGGACGCCATAGGGAATTTAACTCCGTAATTTATTTTACAGAACTTTGCTACTTGAGTGTCATCTTCCAGCTCTTGCTTGAAACTATTCGATGGGAATCCAAGCACGACCAAGCCTTTGTCCTTGTATTTGGAATAGATCTTTTGAAGGTCATCCAATTGTCCAGTGTATCCGCACTTCGAGGCAGTGTTGACCACCACGATCGCCTTGCCTTTGTATTCTTTAAGGCTAGATGATTTGCCACTGATCGTCTTGAATGGGATGTCATACAGAGTACTAGCAGCTAATCCTGGGCTTGAGACTACTAAAAGTGAGGCAAGAAAAAATCGCAACATAATGAACTCCTTGTATTTTCCCTCTAGAATGCCCGATTCTTGAAGCACTGTAAATGCTCCGAAAGTCGGCTCTCAAGGCTGTCGGTGTGACGGCTATTAGAAACAAGGCTCTGGGTATGGTACCATATCGGTATCCCTTTGAACTGTTTGCTTCAAATCACGGACTTGCCATGACTTCAGTTCTCGTCGTTGACGATGATCCCTTCTTTCGAGAAGTGGCCAAAAGGCAACTTGAACATCAGGGTTTTCAGGTTTTCGATGCTGGAAATGGCGAGGAAACTATCAAAATTTTTGGTGAAGAGTCCATCGACATTGTCGTTCTCGACTATATGCTACCAGGCATGAAAGGCGACGAGGTCGCCCGCCGCTTGATCTCTTCGGGAGCCACATGCCCGATAATCTTTGTCAGTGGTGCTGACCCTGAAATTCTCGCTGCCATTGACTTTAACGGCGAACTCATGGCAAAGCCACTCAGCTTCGATAGACTCGGGGCCGCCATCCGACGCCTCACTCAGACCGATTCTGAGCACCAAGCCTCGTAGCATAGCCGTCGATTCCCGAAACCCAAGTTATGGAGAGCCACAGGTCTTGCTGACAAAGGCTTTCAGAAGCTCTTTCAATTGTTCGATGTAATCTTCGGTAAGTTCCAACTCACAGCTCATGTTGACAGGGATATCTTTGGCAGCATCCTTGAGCTTTTGACCTTGTTCAGTCAGACGAATGCGAATTTCCCGTTCATCGTCCACCGATCGCTCTTTGATTAAAAAGCCCTGTGAGGCGAGACGCTTCAACATGGGGGTTAACGTTCCTGAGTCGAGAAATAAGCGGGAGCCGAGCTGCTTGAGAGGAATATTGTCCTCTTCCCATAAAACAAGCATCACCAAATATTGGGGATAGGTAATGCCAAGCTTGCCAAGAAAAGGTTTATAAGCTTGGACCATACCCTTTGAGCTGGCATAGAGCAGAAAGCAAAGCTGCCGATCAAGTTTAAGGTTTTCGTAGATGTCGTTATCCAAACCCAAGCTCCTTCAACTATGTCCTGCCCTCTTCGAGGATTGCGGACGGGGTTCTAAAACCCCTTTTTATTAAACTATTTTCTCACCTTTATGAAGGATCGATATTCCTATGTTACCCCTGGTGGCGTTTGAATATGGACAAACGACATGGGCTTTCTCGATTAGGTCCTTCGCTTGGGCTGCCTCGATTCCTTCTAGGAATAGGTTTAACGTGATTCCAACGTTAAAGCGACCGTCGTCAAGAGTGTAAAGAGCCACCTCAGCTTCAACCTTACTTTCTGCAATCTTGACCTTTTCTCCTGCCGCCACGTGAAGAACAGCATTTTCGAAGCAAGCGGCATATCCGGCGGCAAAGAGCTGCTCGGGGTTTGTAGCCTTACCACTGCCGCCAAGGCTCTTCGGCAGACTGAGGTCAACCTTCAATAGACCATCTTCGGACTCTACTTTCCCATTTCGGCCACCAGTTGTAAAAACTTTGCTTGAGTAAACGGCTTTCATAACTTTTCTCCTTGAGATTAATATCTGAGGCAATTAAATTGCACACAATATATTCGGACAAAATATAGTTTTGTCCAAGTACTTTTTTGCGAGGTGCCACACTTTTCTTGTAATTGGCCCTTGCGATCTGAGGGCAGACCCCGTAAAACTGCCCATATATCAACAGCTTATTTAGGCGAAGGAGAGATCTATGACGTACCTCAATAAACACTTCAAATTAGCCCGACGGCCCGAAGGCATGGCGAAACAAGACGATTTTGAGATGGCTGAAGCTCCTGTGCCCGAGCTGAAAGACGGCGAATTCTTAATTCAAACGGATTATATCAGCCTCGATCCTACCAACCGCATCTGGATGGCTGATATTGACCAGTACATGCCTCCCGTACAAGTCGGAGAAGTGATGCGAGCTGGTGGCGTGGGTACAGTGATTGAGTCTAAGCACTCTGGCTTTGAAAAAGGCGATATCGTCAGTGGCATCATCGGTTGGCAAACCCATGCGGTCAGCAATGGTGATTTCGTTCAGAAAGTTCCTCCCCTAGGCAATGTTCCAAAATCAGCTTTGCTTGGGCCATTAGGGATGACTGGGACCACAGCCTATTTCGGCCTCCTAGATATCGGTAAACCCAAAGAAGGAGAAACCATCGTTGTCTCTGCGGCGGCAGGAGCTGTAGGAACCGTCGTTTGTCAGATCGCCAAGATCAAAGGCATGCGAGTGGTTGGCATTGCCGGCACTGATGAGAAATGCAAGATGCTGGAAGACGAGCTAGGTGTCGATGGCACCATCAACTACAAGAAGGATGATGTTGCTGGTAAGCTCGACGAGCTTTGCCCCGATGGCATCGATGTCTACTTTGAGAACGTCGGCGGTGAGATCCTGGACGCCGTGCTTCCACGCATGAACTTGTTCAGCCGGATTCCACTTTGTGGTCTCATCTCATCCTATAACGCTGAGAAACCAGTTCCTGGCCCTTATAATTTCTCGCAGCTTTTGATGAAGCGAGTCACGCTCCAGGGTTTTATCATCTTGGATTATCAAGAGCGCATGGGCGAAGCTGTTAAAGAACTTGGCCAGTGGATGATAGAAGGCAAGATCAAGCATAAAGAGACTGTTGTTGAAGGTTTTGAGAAACTACCTGAAGCATTGAACATGCTCTTCACTGGCGACAACGTTGGTAAGTTGATGGTTAAAGTTTAAGATCAATGGCAAGGGAAGCCATTTGGCTTTCCCTTCTCCCACCACTACTGAAGCACCCTTGAGTCCAGTAAAAAATAATGCCACTATTGCATAATTTAATCCATGACTTCATTTCAACAATTCTAAACGAATCTATTAACTAAAGCGTTGAGTTAATCTCCTTAAAGAACTATTTAAAAAATAGATAAATACTAAAGAGGACATTAACAATGAGACGTTTTTCAACACTACTAGCGCTTGTTTTAATTAATTCCTGCGGCGCTGAGACTCAGCACTCAAGCCCAAGTGGCATAGCTGACAACAGTAATCTGTGGCCCAATCCAGGAGCGATTCCTGTCTGCTTCACCAATTCTGCAGATCACCCTGCGGTTGCTTTGGATGTGCAACGTCGTGTCACTCGGAACTACAATCAAACCCAGAACATTCGATTCACGGGTTGGGGAGAATGCGATAACAACACACCTTCACCAGCGATTCGCATCGGTCTCACGCCAGTGGATTTTTGGACACTCATTTTCATTGGCAATGTTACCGGGTGTAGCCAGCTAGGGCCTGGCGTTGATAGTTTTAGTGACTGTACGGACATCACCCCTGCTGATAACTTCAATATGTTTATTGACCCCGCCCAGTACGTGGGTACCGACGTTCACGAGTTTGGTCACGCACTCGGTCTTCGCCACGAGCATGCTCGGACCGATGCCCCAGTAAATTGCCAAACTGGAGAATCAGCCCCTGAAGCGGGGCACATTGTATACTTCGGAGACGACTTCGATAGTGATTCCGTCATGGGATATTGCAATGGCACCAACGACCTCTCAGCTGACGACATTGCGACACTCGACGCCTTGTACCCCTAAAGTGCCACTGGTAGAGGTGAGCCATAGCCCTAGGACATCGCTGTATGCTTAGTCACTAGTCAGTTTGAATCCGGCTTTAGTCCTGCTGGATGACAAAGTAGCCCCTAGGGATAGCTATAACGAAGCTAAAGACCGTAAACTGATCACACCCATAATCCTCTGGGCGAAGCTTTATGTGAATGGAAGCACCGTGACTCTCCAGAGAGTTGCGGACAGCATCCATGCCGATGCCTCGCCCGGAGACATGATTCACTTGGTTTTTTGTCAAAAACCCAGATTGAAAAATAGCATGCGCGAGATCTTTGCTAGTCAACGCAGCGGAACTGGGGTTCATCTTTCGACGAATCTTCTCAATGTTCAAGCCTTGACCATCATCCCAAACCTCAATCACCAGATTCTCCTCCGATGGCCTTAACTTGATGAATATTTCTCCTGTTACGGATTTACCCTTCGAACGTCTACAGTGAGGTGATTCAATACCGTGATCTAAAGAGTTCTTGAAAAGGTGAATAAAGATTTCTCTCAGGAGATGCTAGATCGGTGAATATCAGGAATGACTCCTGGAGGCCCTAAAGAAAATACAGGCTGGCCGCCAATCAGTACTTTGTGAACAATCGCAATTTCACGAAAAACGATCCCAATTTCTGAACTCACATCAGGCAGCAGGACATGCAGCCTGAACGTCGGGACCCCATTCTTAGGCTGGGTAGACGGTGCCAGCGATTGATCCCAGGTATTGGGAATGACTCTGTAGTCCAACCGGTCTGAAATACTTGTTTCGTCATCGTCTCTAGCCCAATAAAATCCATATTCGCCCTTTAGGGTAAGAACTGGTTTTGATAGCAGGTCCCATTCGGTAAGGTCTATGACTCCTTGTTTCGCTGCTAGATTCCCCTGTGCTAAGCTCGACCACCCTGTGATAAACCAGATAAAAATGATTCTAAAAAACATTGCGTGTAGGTCTCCTAGGGCACAACGCATATTAGAAAGCGCTTTCGATCAGACTGATTAAGTAATTAGTCTAAATCGGAGTAGATGGATCAGACTAAAACAGTTGTTCAACATCCACCAATTGATTAATACAATTAATTACTTATGTGATATCTTACTATTAGTAAAAGACTAAAGTATAGAACTGGTCATGCAAAGAGGCCCTGCTTACTTTGACATTTCTTAAACATTCAGCCTTAACGCAATTAGAGACAACGATTTGCTCCAGCTTCAGCCCTAGGGTCAAGCTGCAAGCAAATCCGTTGGCTCAATCCCTATGAGGAATTACCGATAATCTGAGGAAGGTCAAAGAGAACAACATACAGCACAAGGGTGCCTTCGGTGTACACTTCGGCGATACCAGTTTTCATTTTCGTTAAGCAAGCCTTCGACTCCAAAGAAGTGAAGAAGGTCATTGAAGAATGGCGAGTCGAACAAGACGAGCTTAGGCGCCTTGTATGTCGTCGCCTACTAGAAGTTGGAATCTACGATGTAGAGCCGATCGATACCAGACACCTTAAAATGCATATCATTGATATTCTGCTCAATGCCCCAGAAATCATCAAAATCGTCGATGCTGCGGAACGTCGCGAGCGGGCTTTGGCCCGCACGAAGAAGTCCTATGATTGAGAACGTAGCTCGCCACCTTACGCTACCAGCTCCCCCGCAATCCGATAACATATTCACGGCCCTGCAAGGGCCCCCAGGTATGGAAATTATCGAAGTGAGCATGAGTCTCATGCCAGTGCCAGGTAGCTGGGCTATCACCCCAGGATGTCTGAGTAAAATCCAGAAGGTTCGTCACGCGCAGCTTCAGCTCAAAATGAGAGCCCAAAGGCAGTTGATATCCAAGATGGGCCAGAACATAGCCAGGCACCTGGGTCGACTTGGGCTCTGATACTTGGCCAAACTGATCGCTAGTAACGTCGGTGTTATACACGTTGAAGTGCTCATCATAGCCATATCGAGCCAGGTTACGAGGCCCCACATATGTGACCTGACTATCAAATTGACCCCAGTCATGTTTTAAGGAGGCATCCAACGACGCTTGGAACTCAATGGCTGCTGTGGGGAGCTTTTCCGCATAGCTATCACTAAAAAGGAACCTCTCCACTCCTATTTGGACTTCCGTATCATGGCTGGGCTTACCCCCAAAGAACCAATCGAACGCATAAATTTCAAAATTTTCGTCGGCGTTAACAAACAGGATGGGAAGACCCTGCGAGATGCGGTCAATGCCGTAGGACATATTTTTGAGCTTTGTATAGTGAGCACTCCAGGTGCTAAACCATGCAGGATAGTTTAAGCTAAATGCATAGACTGCAGATTCAGCCCGCTCTATTTCATCAATGTCGACCACGAAACCATCATGGCTGTTGCCATGCTCAGACTCGAACAGGGTAAGTGGTGGTCGGTAGCCTAGGCCTATAGCTAGTCGCGAACTAATATGCTCCGTGTGGTCTACCAAGGCCAACATACGGGGTGCCACAACCTGTTCGCTTAACTCCTCTCCAAGCTCACGCCAGCGGACGTCCAGCTGATCAGTTCTGAGTGCCAGATTGATCATAACATCAGAATTTACCTGCCATTCATCCATGAGGTAGACTCCACGACTATAAAACACGAAGTTATCGGCACTCAAAGGAGGGCTGCGATCCACATAGAGTGCCTGAGAAAAAGACGTCATGCGCTGGTCCTTGTAATCGACCCCGAGGGAAAGGAGATGATCCCCTACCAGGTGCCGATAGGTCATGCTAGCAAAGTCAATCTTATCTTCATTATTGTAGTCAAACGCATGGGAGTAGATCCCATCTTGGTTTTGCGTCGTTTGGGAGGCCATCACTGCCAGTGAGGCCTCATTACTAAGGCTAAGGTCCCAGCGCAGGGCCCGCTCTGAGCGCTTCACCTCGATCAGTTCGGTGATGCGATGGATATCGCCGATATAGTCGAGCCTCACATCTCCAGCATCAAAGTCCGTTGTCTCGGCTTGAATTGGTGAATAGGCATTTGGTTTAAACCCTTCGGTATTGCCACCAATGGTTTCAAGGCTTGACTGGGAAACGCGACCACTCAATCGTGAATGACTGCCAAGATCGACTTTAAACTGACCACTCACAGCTCTTGTGCTTCTTTGGGGAGATTCCGCGACGTGGTTGTCATCGATATCCCAGTGAGGGGAAAAGCCATCAAAAACTGTAAGCATCAGGTGTCCGCTCTGCCACACTGCAGACCCAAGGATGCTCGTCTGGCGACTCCCAGCAGAACCCTGTTCAAAATCAAAGCTGATAGAGTCCCGTACCGGTTCCTGGCTGATGAGATTGATCGCCCCACCAATGGACTCCGCAACCTCCAACGAGGCGCCGGCACCGCGATGAACCTCTATCTTTTCGATTCCTATCATAGGAACTGCGTCGATCCCGTAGAATGACGACACTGTAGAATGCATCGGGAAGCCATCGACTAAGATCGTTGTATGCTCTCCCCGAAGACCGTTGATCGAGATTCGCTTCGCCCCGCAGTTCGCGCAAAACATCTGCGTATCAACACCTATGGCCTGACGAATGGCATCAGCCAAGGTTTGTGCTCCGAATTTTCGAAGACCATCCCCGCTTAGCACTTCAGTTTTTGCTGTGGCGTCCTCCTTCAGCTCTTTAGTCAAAGGCTCAATGCGATCACTGACGACTTCGATCACTTCGAGGGGCTCGTCTTTAGGAAAATCCCTTTTATGCTCTTCATCATTTTTTGGATTAGCTATGAGAGGCGGGCAAAATATCAAACTGAACAGAGCTAGAAACTTATTCATGATTCTCCGGAAACTCCCGCCCCATGGAGAGACAGGAGTTGTAGATCAAAGTAAAGATGAAACTGCGAAGGAAAAATTAGTTGCAAATACTGGTATTAATATGCATCCGCCAGTTGCTAGGGAGCCCAATAAATTAAGTCATAAATACACACTACTATTGGCATATATTGAGCCACCTGTTCCTTCGCAGCAGGTCAAAACAAGGTTAGAGTTCCATCAACCCGAGGTTATAGCATCCATCGGTATGAAAGTGATCATCATGGGGCCATCTCACCAGATATTGGCTCGCACCTGAGACGCTGGCATCTTGGTCGAAGAATAGAGCGAACTGACTGCCGTTCTCGTTCGAAGACAAGACTCGCTCTGAACCTTCCGTTAAAACTACCTCAAATTCGCCTGGTACTTCGGTCCCATGAGCAAAGCTAGTCTCAACTAATAATGTAGTATTCCCCTCTTTATCAACAGATTCTTCGATTATTCCTAGGTAACAGGCTTCCCCATCAAAATCTTGGCCCTCCAAAACCAGCGCAAACTCATCAAAGTCAAATTCGCCGCCATGGTCGTGGTCATGATCGTCTGAAGCTAGTGCTCCTGTGCTGAAAGCTAAACTAACACTGCCAATGCACAAAAGATGTCTGATAGACATATAGATCTCCTCGTTTGGTTTTAACCTATGCAAATCAAGATTTGCAAACATTTGCATTAGTGTGTATAACAGTGTTTCTTAAATGACAAGTGGGGAGTAGAAAACTTATGAAAACTTTTGTTCTGGCTTTTGCAGCATTGGCTATTTCATGCGGCAGTGATAACGATTCTAAAGACAGTCCTCCAGCGGAAGTAGGAAACAATGCCGATGCCAATGATAGCGACGAAGATGCCAATAAGAAATTACAAGATGAACCTGAGAAAGGAGAATTGCCACCATCATTTTCAAGCTGGGATCAGGTGAATGAGGTGGACCCTGTTGCCGCAAGTCAGTTCGTCTTCTCAGGAAGCAACCCCGTGTTCGCATCTGGCGAGCAAGGCAACTCCTGCCAAGTCTATCTGATGGGTAAAACCATAAATCCAGTGAGTCAGCAGACTCAATGGATTATTCGCAGTTCATTCAACCACGACGGTGATGGCCACAGCTATTTTCTAGTGGATTTACCAAATGAATTTCAATCGGTGGTAAGTGCAGAGCTTGCCGATGGAAGCCAGATTGCCCTTGGCTTCAACGGAAACGTCTACCATTCAAGCCAGCTTTCTTATGCTAAAATTAAATGGCTTCACGGCAATCACTTTCATACGGACCAGTGCAAAGAGCTTTCCATTAGCAAAGGTCTCATACTACCAGAAAATGTCGATAGTATTGACCAGATCAATGCTCTTGACCCCAGCACCAATCACCTCACACACTTCAAGGGCGAAGATCCTTTTGGTATTTTCAATGGAACAGATCCCGAGTGTCACATCTACCTCGTAGCTCATGAAAAACTAGTCGATGGTGAAGCCTTCTACTTTCGATCTAGCTTTAACCATGAAGGACACTCACATGATAGTTTCAAAGTCACATTGCCACAAGAAAGTGATGAAGATTATCTGCTTGGAGAGGATGAGAAGTCTCCAGGCGCCTGGTTAAAGATATTCGGAGCCGATCAACAACAGCTACTTGACACCATGACAGAGGTTAGAATTAAATACGCTCATGATGATCACTTTGACAATGGTACATGCGAGACGCTAGCTAAACAGTGATTAGAGAATTTGCACTTCAAATAGCATTATATACGATACCTACGGCCATTTCAGCCGCTCAGGTATCGATAAGTGTGTACGACTATCAGCAAAAGGTAAGCTTCCCCTTGCAGCTTAACCTTAAATCTGGTGAAGTACTCGTTGTATTCAAAGAAGACTGTCTTCCTTGCAGGCAGCAGCTTCGCGATCTACGCTGTCTGTCTAGGCAAAGAGTTAAACTTCTTGGCGTAGGCCAGGACAGGTTAAAGTTAAAGCAACTGGCTTCCGTTGCTGACTACATCCGGCTATATAACGCGAGCTTTAAGGCTGCTAGTGATGCTGGCATCACTAGCAGCCCTAGCATTCTGTTTAGAAGCAGAAAGAGGAAGAAAAACTTGATTATCTCCGGTTACATTCCATGTGAAAAGTTAGCTAGAATTCTAGGCTAGCCTTTGTATTCCCAAAACAGCTCCATAGACGAGCCATATGCAGTTGCCTTCCATTGACCGACAAGCCTCTTAAGCCTTTGATCGATACGATCCACGAATGCACGCTCGAACCAGCGCGACTCCGCCCATACAAAGTTTTCCCTTTGCTGATGATATGCCAAGACAATGCTTTCTGCACTTCTCCCTTTCGGCAGTCCTTGAAAAATTGCCACCGCCTTCTCTATCTTTAAGACCTCTGAATCTTCACCAAGGTCCTTTAGCATGCTACTGTCTGACAGTTCAGATAGGGTCTAGCCGCTCGCTAAAGAGCCCCAGAAGCCTTTCTGTGATCCTATCTCAAGCTCAAAGGCGAAATGGGTAAAGTCGTGATAAAGAAGACTTCGGATCTCGCATACCTTAGCTTCTTGACGACCATCATCCCTCTGGATACCAAGCTCATACTCGTAGTTGTTAATCTTCTTAAATGCTATTTTTATCTCAACCTCCTAAAACTATCTTCAAGTAAGCAGTTGATAAGCTAGGTTCAATAGGTCTTCATCCCGCCCTGCAGAACTTGCAAACTGGCTTCCGATAGGTAATCCCGAGCTTCCTACTCCTATTGGTAGAGACATTGCCGGAGCCCCTGCAATATTATAGAGTACAGTAAATCCAGCTAGGCTTTGGGTTCGCGTCATTAGCAGCTCAGGGTCCAAGTCTGGGGATAGATATCCTATTGGTCTAGCTTCGCCGGGCTGTGTTGGACTTAGAACCATATCAACCTGCTGTAAAAAACCCGTCATCATTATGTGGGTTTCCTTTAGAATCTTAGCTAGTGTAACCAATCTTTCTGAACTGGTCCCTTGAAACTTGTTCATCACCCACAATGTAAATGGCTCCAAGAGCTTGTCATCAATCGGTGACGGGAGAAAGGGTGCCATCATCTGTGAGATATTGTCGATAGCAGATCCTGCAAACGCAAAAAAAGCCTCGCCAAGCATCTCTGCGTCCACTTTCGGGCTAGGTAACTCCACAAGTTTGTGCCCCAAGTCTCGACATCGACTGATAGTCTCCTTGAGTACCCGTTGTGCATCCATCGGAGCTGGGTTGCCAGAAGTGTCATCAAGATAGTAGCCAATGGTGTACTGGATCTTGCGAGGCCCACTGACATAACCGATAGGCGCGTAGATGCGACTCTTGCTCGTGTTTTCGGTAATGGCAAGAAATTGCGCACTATCGCGTACTGTTCGGCTAATACAGTGGTCAACCAATAACGGAATAGGATAGGGCTCAGGGGCCATCAAAGCGGACCGACTTCTGCCATGACTGGGCTTAAACCCAAATAATCCGCAGTGGGATGCAGGAATTCGAATCGAACCTCCTCCATCGCTAGCATGAGCCATGGCTACCATACCAGAGGCCACAGCAGCAGCGGCCCCGCCACTAGATCCCCCTGGAGAACGAGACAAGTCTAAAGGATTTTTACAAACCCCCTCTAAAATACTCTCGGTGCTACCGAGCAGACCAAACTCAGAGGCCGCTGTCTTGCCAATACATATCAATCCAGACTGATCAATGGCTGAGACATAGTCTGGAGCTTCTGTCGCCATGTGACTAGCGAACAGCCGTGAGCCAAACGAGTTTCTCATCCCCGGATAAGGCAGCAGATCTTTGATAAGAAATGGAACCCCCGCAAAGGGCCCTTGGAGGCGCTGGCTAGACTTCTCCCAAGCAGTTTCCATAGCTACGGAACAAACTGCATTGATCGTAGGATTTTTTGCTTCAATCACTGCTAGCACAGCAGCCATCAATTCTTTTGGATCAAGATCACCGTTTCTAATGGCTTCGGCCTGCCCTATCGCATCTAATTTTAAAAAGTCCATGAGAATCTCCTAGCTTCAATTTCTTGTCACTAGAAGTTTCGGGGATTCAGTTGAAAAAGTGGTAATCCTAGGCTGCGGACTTGGTGATCCCAGAATGCTATCCCTATACCCTACTGATATGACGCCATAATTCCTGAATATAGGGTGCTCGATCGGGTGGTAGCAGGTGATCAACCACAGGAAAATCTGTTGGTTCGTAGCCACTTCTCGGCAACCATACTTTTGAAAACTCAATATACTGATCAAGCACAGCCTCCGGTGGCCCTTTGCATGAAAAGACTGCAAATCTGCCGCCAGGAATCGTTGTTCTAAGAAATGGCAGAGCCTCTAAGCCAGGTTGATACCTAAGGCAAGCATCGTAACGGCATTTTTCTTTTGGAAATAGCGCAGGATGATCATGGCAAATGGCAAAGCGATCAACTTGCTCACTTGGCAGGTTTAAATCCTGAAGATAGTCTTCAATCTCTTGCCAAAGACCCTGGACTCCTTCTATCTCGTAGCCCTTCCGACTCGATAGAAAAATGACATCAAAGGGCTCTACCATTGTGATCTTAAGGTTATCTTCGACATTTCGAAACCGAACCTTCAAGCCCTCTTCCGTGGGGTGAGGTTCATCGGTAAACATCTCCTTAGAAACAAGCTCTTTGCTGTAGCGATCTTGAAGTTTTCCTGGCTTCTTTGGGGGCTTGACAATGAGATCACGAATTTCGCTTGGTCGAACTCCAAAAAATCTCTCGAATGCCTTCGAGAAGTTAGAGAGAGACGAGTAGCCATATCTGAAAGCGATATCCGTTAGATTTACGTCTCTGCCATAAGCAATTTTTATTGCGGCTGTTTCCAGTTTCTTGCGGGTTACATATGCACCAAAACTTTCACCCACTTCATCTTTAAATAGTCGTTGAAAATGATATTCGCTGTAGCAAGCTATCTTAGCTGCATCCGCTACGGTGATGCTTCGACTGATATTATCTCTGATAAATTCAATTGATTTTTGAATGCGAGCTGAACTTTCTGATATCGGCCTCGACCATTTCATTTATGTTTCTCGATAGTGATATTATTAAGGAGAGCATAACCTTCCGTACTGCGTTACGCTCAAAAAATACTCGTCAGGTACTGATTGTACTATCTCCTCGTATTTTTTAACCATGCCTTGTCCGGAAGGTTATGCTCCCCTTAATAGTTCTGACAACTTTCGTAGAAACAAGTCTCGTCATCCTCTCTCACAAGGCTCATACCGCAGCGCTCCAGAGTCTTCTGAGAGGCAATATTGGTACGATCACATTGAGCTAAAATCTTTTGGAGTTTCAGCTCATGGTGCCCATAGTCGAGTAATGTTCCAGCAATTTCGGATGCAAAACCCTGCTGCCAATACTTCTTTCGAATCATAAAGCCTAACTCAGGGGCCTGATCTTCAACATACCTCATCATAAACCAGCCTACGAGTTCCTTGTCAGCTAAGTGTTCAGCTCCCCAAACCCCTAAATTTCCTTCGAGAGCCTTCCACGCCTCTAACTTCTCGGCAATTATATCCTCGGCCATTGGTTTTCGCCAACCTGTGTGCTTCACGATATCATTGTCCTGCATAAGTTCTATGAGACTGGTAAGGTCTTCTGTGACTAGGCCTCGGAGTCTTGTGCGAGGTGTCTTGATATTGCGCATAAACTGGTTTCCTATTAAGGGGAGCATAACCTTCCGAACTGCGTTACGCTCAAAAAATACTCGTCGCTGTACTTATTGTACTATCTCCTCGTAATTTTTAACCAAGCCTTGCCGGAAGGTTATGCTCCCCTTAATCGATGCGAGCTAAAGCTTCTAAACGACTTGACCCTTCCACCATTAAAACATTGAGACTATAAATGCTAGAGGTATTATGTGCGAAAGCACATTGAAATTTTGACGCAGAAATGGGACTGAAGCGAGATTTCGAAAAAGCAGTGAGCCAGGCAATAATCCGGAATCGCTCACTGCAAGTTATCTATTGTTCATTGATCACATGATTGAACTGCTAAAAGCCTTTACTTAGGCTGTAGAGCCGCCGCAATCACCAGATCCGCAAGCTCGCCATAAGGAGGATAGAATGCAGCTGTGATTCCACCTTCACCCGCCTCAAGCACACCCTTGCCATGAGAAAAGTTTTTGAATCCTTCAAAACCATGATGGCAACCCATGCCACTAGCGCCCACCCCACCAAATGGCAACGATGGGATCGCTGCCTGGAAGGCCGCCGAGTTCACAGCAAAACCACCAGAGCAGGTACTTTTCATAACTTTCTCTGCAATCGCTTCATCTTTTGTAAAAAGATAAGTGGCCAATGGCCGCTCTTTGTCATTGATAAAAGCAATGGCTTCATCGATCGATTTATAGGTCTTAATGGGAAGAATTGGCCCAAACACTTCTTGTTGCATGACCATCATATCATCCGTGGGCTCAATAACCAGTGTGAATGGCATCTGGCACTGGCTACGATCAAGAGGGTTAGCGTCTTTATTCAGTTCGACCACCTTTGCATTTTTCTTTTTCGCATCCGCAACGTAGCCTTGGAGACGATCTAGATGCCTTTCATTAATGATTCCAGGAACCTTTTCTCCTTGCGCAAAGTCAGGAAGCTGCTGGCTGATGTACTTAGTGATAAGGGAAATGAAGCTATCGAGTTTGCTATGAGGAACCAAAGCATAATCAGCCGTCACACATAGTTGACCATTTTTAATCGTCTTGGTTCCTAAGATTTTGTGAACTGTTTCTTCGTTGACACTATCCTCTGTAACGATTGTGGGATTTTTGCCACCTAATTCCAAAGTAAGAGGGGTCAGATTCTGAGCAGCTGATGCCATAATCTTCTTGGCAACCTCTGCACCTCCCGTATAAATGAGATGATCCCAGGGCTGTGACACAAACTGCGCCGCGAGATCGGGGCCCCCAGTGCAAACAGCTACCTGAGACTTATCAAAGGTAGCAGACACCATTTCCTCAATAAGCTCGCTACTTGCGGAAGACAGTTCTGACGGCTTTATCATGCATCGATTGCCAGCAGCGAGAATATCAACGAGTGGTCCGAAGGTCAGATCAAAGGGAAAGTTCCAAGGAGAGACATTAGCGACCACACCGAGAGGCTGGTAAAGAACATAGGCTTTTGAAGCTCCGAAAACATCGGCGTCTAGTTCCCTATAGCTAGGCTTCATCCATTCAGCAAGGTTCTCACGAACATGGCCAATTCTTCCCAGGGTACCAAAGACCTCCACCAACATGGTGAGCTGATGAGGGTGGCACTTACAATCTTCTTTCAGGGCATCGATCACTTTGGGGTGGTACTGAACAAACATGGCTTCCAACGCCCCAAGCAATTCGAGTCGCTCTTCAAGGCTTGGATACATATTCTTTAAGAATTCTTGCCGCTGAAGCTGAAACGTTTGCTCCACTTCACTAGCCTGTCCGTTTTCTTTTCTAAGTGGTACAGCCGAAGACATCTCATTCTCCTTAGGTTAGATTGGTCGATTTTCGCGATTTTACTGCAAAGGATCTCAACAAACGACGTTGAGCTAGGACTCATATTTTGAATGATTTTAACCGAAGCCCAGACTGATCATATCAAATACATCTCTGATGTTTTTGCCTAGTTCGCCTTATGATTTGAAATCAAGACTCCTGCAATTACAAGCCCCAGCCTTGACGGTTACTTCGGACAGAAATCAGAATCAAAATAGCCATAGTAGGGTAATATATTTAATCTTTTTATGGATGCCTCCGATTTTCTAAATATCAATTCATAAGTTCCGAACACCAAGCCAATGGAATAGTTTGGAATCGTTATGCTTAAAATCGAAGGCTTCCAGTTTTTCGAAAAAATATATGAAGGTAGCCAGTCTATCGTTTACCGTGGTCACTCCGACCAAGGTTTACCCGTGGTTTGCAAGACTCCCCTCTTAGAATACCCTAGCGCAGAGGAGATCAAATCTTTTGAGCGTGAGTTTCAAGTGGTAATGAGCCTAGACCACGAAGGAGTCATCAAGCCACTCGATCGAGTGACGTTCTCGAACTCAATTGGTATCATCATGCCTGACCTGGGCGGCTCCACCCTAGCAAAGAAGATAAGTACCAAAACACTCAAGCTGGAAGATAAAATATCCATTGTACGTCAAGTCACTGACGCTTTGAATCATATCCACGGCCGGGGGATCATTCATAAAGATATCAATCCATCAAATATCTTAGTTAGCAATGACTTGAAAGCCACGATCATCGATTTTGGAATCTCTAGCCAGCTAGCTAGTGAAAAAGTAGAGTATTCCGAAGTGAGGGACATTGAAGGCACACTCCACTACCTATCCCCGGAACAAACGGGGCGTATGAACCGCAGCGTCGACCTCCGCTCGGACCTCTATTCCTTAGGAATCACAATGTATGAAATGTTTTCAGGAGAAAAGCCGTTTTTGGGTGAGAACTTGATTGAACTGATTCACTGCCACATTGCAAAGTCAGCCATACCATTGATCCAGCGAAATCAAGATATTCCTGAACCAGTTTCAGCGATCGTCGAGAAATTGATGAATAAAGATGCCGATGATCGCTATCAAACAGCCTGCGGTCTGCTAGCTGATTTAGCTCGCCTACAAGAGCAGTTATCAGCAAAGAAAAAACTAACCGCATTCGAATTAGGCCAAGATGATTCAAAATATCGATTTGAAATCCCACCCAAGCTATACGGACGTGAGGAGGAGATCGAAGCAGTAACACTAGCCTTGGACAAAGCCTTCCAAGGAGCAAGTGAACTATTGCTTGTTTCTGGCTATTCGGGTTCGGGAAAGTCTGCCCTTATAAACGAAACCCATCGTATGATGAGCCATGTTGATAGGTACTATTGCCGTGGTAAATATGACCAATTCAACCAGAACGTTCCTTACTCTGCGTTCGTTGAAGCCCTAAGTTCACTCATCAATCAAGGGATTTTAACTGGCAGTGACGAGGAACTTGCGAAATGGAGGAATCGGCTCACAGAGTCTTTAGCTTCGAATCTAGACCTCATAGCGACTATCATCCCTGAACTTAGGATGGTTGTCGATGTCAAATCAGTCACAGGTAATAATATAAAGGATAGTGAAAAACGGTTTCATTTTGCCCTTCTAAACCTGATTCAATGTGTAACAGAAAATCGCCCCTTAATCCTGTTCTTGGATGATCTCCAGTGGGCAGATTCGTCTTCAATAAATTTAATCAAGGTATTGCTCAGTGATCCAGACTTAAAGTCTGTTTTGCTGGTCGGTGCCTATCGAAGCAATGAAGTCGACTCCCTTCACCCTGTTTCAAAGCTCAGAGAGTCTCTCATGGCCACGGGACGAGCTATTTCAGAACTTTGCCTGCGGGAGCTCGATACCGAAGATGTTTGTAGACTCCTTGTTGATACTTTGGACTCAGACAACGAATCAGTTCGCCCTCTGGCAGATATTCTTATTCAGAGGACCGAGGGAAATCCATTCTACATCAACCAGCTTTTGATAGCTCTCCATGAAGACGACATCATCAAGTTCGACAATCAAAATCGAAAATGGATCTGGGATAATATGCAGATTCAGCAACAATCGGTGACAGATGATGTTGTCGATCTGATGCTGAAAAAAATCAATCGTCTCAGTGCTGATGGCAAAAGCTTACTAACTCTCGCATCATGCATCGGCAATCGATTCGATCTTGAAACCCTGATTATCATTGCAGAATCCTCATTTGACAAAGTCTATAAAACAATCTGGGAAGCTATCGACTTGGGTCTTGTCCTTCCTGCAGACCAAAAATACAGATCTGCTACGGAAGCAAATGCTAGCCAGGTATGGTTCAAGTTTTTGCATGACCGTGTGCAACAAGCTGCGTACACCCTTTTATTGGATCATGACCGAAACCTTGTTCATTTAAAAATCGGTAGGCTTTTAGCCAATCAACTAGATGAGAATAAGAATCTATTTGAAGTGGTAAAGCACCTCAATAAGGGTCGCGACTTGATAGATGATCGCGACGAACGTCATCGTCTCACAAAGCTTAATCATCTTGCTGCCAAGCGTTCCAAGTTGTCGGCTGCCTATCATTCTGCTGTTGATTTTCTACTTATTGCAAAAGAGCTGCTGGGCTCAACTGCATGGAACCGCAGCTATGACGATTTTCTAGCTTTGAACTGTGAACTACTAGAGGCCTTCTATTTAGATGCTCAGTATGATGAGGTTCATCTACTTAGCAAGGAAATCATTCAAAATGCAAAGAGGCCTCTTGATACAGTAGACGTCTACTATATCGAACCCCTCGCCTATGTATCTGAATCCCAGCCATTGGAAGCCATCAAACTTGGCCTATCTGGTCTAGTCAAACTAAAGCTTCTGCCTAAAGAAATCAAAAAGGATCGCTTTGCGATACTGAAGGCGCTAAAAACCACGGGCTGGGCCTGGAAAGGCAAAAAAATAATAGATTTTGTTGATCATCAAGAACTATCCGACCCTAAGAAAGATGCCATTGTAAAAATTCTAGGGCGACTCATGAGCGCTTGCTATTTTGCAGATCCCAAGCAACTTCTTGTAAATACATGTTTGCAGGTAAAAATTGCAATCAAAGATGGAAATAGCATTCATTCTAGTAAGGGCTACGTAACTTACGGAATGATTCTTTCACGCTTGGGTAACCTTAAAGATGGCTACCAATTTGGTAAACTAGCTTTTCAGCTAGCTCAGAAACCTGACTATGATAGCATTGTTGTGGAAATCACATTCCTTTTCAACTGTTTTATACGACATTCTCACGAGCCCTTGCGAGATTTCGTACCTTCTCTTGAAGACAACTATCGACGAGGATTGGAAACCGGGGAGATTGAATTCGCTGCCCATTCATTGCACAACTTAAGCATGTTGCCTTTTATATACGGTGAAAATCTCAATACCCTCGTCAAAAACATGGAAAAATATACCGGAATCATTCAATCCAAACTCCATCAAATAACGTCTAGGGAATTAAACCTTCCCTTCTGGCAAGCCTATCTTAACCTCTTAGGCGACTGTGAGGACCCCTTTATACTTAAAGGCAAGGCCTACGATGAAAATAAAATGATTCCCATCTACAAAGAGAAGAAACACAACGTATGCCTTTACATGACCTATCTGGTCAAAACCATAATTTCCTATCTGCTCCACGATCGAAAGGGAGCCCGGCGAAATGCAGACCTGACCAAAGAATATCTCACATTTTTAGGGCACCCGAATCATCTGATGTTCTATTTTTTTGACTCACTGATTTATATCGACGATATTGATAACACACCATCCAAGTTAATTAAGAAAAACCTTGAAAGACAGGTTCGCTCAAACTTAAAGCTACTCCATCACTGGGCAAAAACAGCCCCCTTCAATTACATGCCAAAAGCTTTGATAGTGGAAGCAGAGCTTGCTCGGGTCAATAAGCGCTACGCGAAGGCAGAGAAGCTTTACGAGCAATCGATGGATATGGCTCACGAAAATCGATTTTTGCTGGACGAAGCCATCGCCACCGAACTTACATCTCGATTCTGGCGCGAGAAGGGCAAGGCTAAGATTGCAAACATGTATCTGCATGATGCCTACACCCTTTATCAGAAATGGGGCAGTCAGTCCAAGCTAAGACAATTGGAAAGCCTGCCATATGAAATAAATTGGCAAAAGAAAACGCCTCACCTCACGATTACGAATCATCGTTCCACAGAGAAAATAGGCTACGCTTCTATCGACACCTCCACTGTAGTAACGGCATCCCATACAATTGCGAGTGAGACTGATTTAAATGAGATCATCAAGCACCTTATGAAACTAACATTAGAAAATGCAGGTGCACAGGAAGGCTATCTGATTTTAAGTGAAGACGGCGACCTAAAGCTTAAATCCGTAGCAAGAACTGGCGAAGAAATTCATGTTGAGAGCCTTGACAAGTCCGTGAAGTTAGTCAGCTACCTCCCTAAATCGATCATCAATTTTGTGTCTCGCTCAGGTAAACATCTTGTCATCAATAATCCTGCTGACGACAGCGATTTTGCCCATGATCCATATATCTTGGAGCATAAGCCCAAGTCTATTCTTTGTCTCCCCATCCTATTTCGAACTGAATTGGTGGGAGTAGTCTATTTAGAGAATAAATTAGCTATAAGGGCGTTCACTGACAGAATGGTCACGGTACTATCGATCTTAGCCACGCAGGGTGCAATTTCAATTACCAACGCCAGACATGTCGAGAATCTTAAAAACATGGTCGAAAATATTCAAGATTTGGTTGATGAAAAAACTCGCCATATCAGTAGTGTAATGAGACATATCCAACAGGGAATCTTCACAATTCTACCCGATATGACAGTCGAAGAATTCTACTCTGATTATCTTGAAGCAATGTTCAACGAGCAAGACCTTAGCGGCAAGAACCCAATTGATTTACTCGCGAGGTCGAGTCTATCAAGCGATGAGATATCTCGGATTGAGACCTGCCTCACAAATAGCTTCGGCGAAGACTCCTTGAGTTTCGAGGTCAATATGAGCCATTTCCCCCGAGAAATTTCCATGGATTCGAAGATTATTGAGCTTGATTGGCAGAACATCGTCGATGAACTTGATAATACCGAGAAAGTCCTTGTGGTGGCACGGGATGTCACCGCTATTAGAATTCTTGAACAGGAGACTCGTCAGCAGAAAGAAGACATGCTCCGTATAGAAGAAATATTGGCCCATCCAAAAGAGAAGGTTAAGAACTTTTTCGATGAAAGTAGAAAATACTTAAAGACTATTCAAACTACGATTTCCAATGAGAGTCTATCAGAAGAAGATGCTCTACGCACAATATCTATAAATTATCACACGCTCAAAGGCCTTTCTCGATCACAGAACTTTAAGTCTATGGTCGATAAGATCCACGAAGCAGAAACGTTTTGCTCCAAGATCATGAATGGCACTCACACTTGGAGCAAGGCTAGACTTTCGGAAGATTTTGAAACTGTTAGCCAAGCGCTGGAGCGCTACATCACTCTATATACAAAAAAACTAGGTAATACGGAAAGCATTCAGACTGGAATTGACCGCAATACAATCGTAAAGGCCCTTGAAATCATTTCCAGCCAACCCTTGGAGCGAAGACTTGAGGCGCAAGACCTTGAGAGAACGCTCCGCTCCTACTGCTATACGTCGTCCCAAGTTCTTTTTTCTGAATTAGCTGCTCCGATAGAAAGTTTGGCCAAGGACCTTAAAAAAGTCACTCCTATCATCGAAGTTTCCGGTCCAAGGATTGAATTCGCTCCCGATACAGCGCAACTGCTCCGAGGTGTTTTGGTTCATCTTATTCGCAATTCCTTAGACCATGGAATCGAGCCACCAGAACTCCGAACAAAAGTAGGAAAACCCGCCCAAGGCAAGATTCACGTCCACCTTGAAGTCCACGATCACGGCCTATCGATTCACTACCACGACGACGGCTCAGGATTAGATATTGCCAAAATCAAAAAACTGGGTGTTGATCGCGGGCTCATAGAGAAATCTGAGCATGATAACCAAAGGATTGCAAATCTCATTTGTGAAACTGGTTTCTCCACATCTGACACGGTGAGCGAAATATCCGGCCGAGGCATTGGAATGGATGCTATTAAAACAGCTATCGAAGATTCTGGGGGTCAGTTTTCATTGAAACTTGCAAAGCCCAGCTTAGATGTTAACAAAAATATCCCATTTGAAGTTATCGCTACGATCGACGGCTCCAAGTTTGTTGCTGAGAATTATCGTTTGAAGGCCGTATAAGAATAGGCTTCTAGCCGGCATTCACCAAGCTAAACCCATCTAAACCGACCCGATAATACACCTCACCTCACAATTGCTCCTGCATAGACATGCCATTAATACGTTTCACTACCATATCTATGTAAGCCATTATGGCTTTTCGTTGCTGCCTAAGTGAGCATAATTTTAAATATAGCCTAAAACCTATAATAGTTATCTTAAAATAAACCTTGAGATAGTTACCAATTAGAATTAGTTTCAGATAACTGGCTAGCCAGCCAGACTTGAGTTCAGATACAAGAAAAGGAAGAATGACATGAAATACCTATCACTATTGACAGCATCGGTTTTGATGGTCGGTTGCGGCGCAACCAAACACAAGGGGCATTCTGCGCTTGATAGCGTCGCCGACCTATCCGCAGTTTGGTCGGACCCAGGTCCGATTCCGGTGTGTTTCGTAGATACTAGAGCCGATTGGCAACAATATCGTGATTTAGTGAAAGATAACGTAACATCGAACTACAACAGAACTAAGCATATTCGTTTCTCAGGCTGGGGCTTCTGTCCTCAACGCTCTTCTGAACCGACTATTCGGATAAAGCTGGGCAATCCCATACCTATGGGGAACGGCAGTGTGATGGGTTGTAGCCATATTGGGCCAGGCCCCGACTCATACAATGTTTGTGAGTCTCTATTAAGCAACTACAATGGCAATGGCTTTAACATGTATATCTTCCCTTTGTCTGAAGGAACTGATGTCCATGAGTTTGGCCATGCTTTGGGGATTCGTCACGAGCATGCCCGCACCGATGCTCCTACCCGTTGCAGTACTGGAGAAATAGCTCATCATGGTGGCAACATTTTCTACATCACTGAAGATTATGACTCAGAATCTGTTATGGGCTACTGTAATGGAACATCAGAGCTATCTGCTGGAGACATCGCTGGTCTCGACGCCCTTTACGATTGGGCTAGGCAGTAAGACCTCATAAAGCAAGGACTCGACGCAACGTCGGGTCCAAACTAGTGCTTAGTCACATTGAATCCTCGGCGTTGTTGTCTTCGTCTCTCAATCGTCGCTGTACGGGAGTACTAGCTCCTCAATCATTCCTCGACGCCTAGCCGAGAATCCAATGTGACAAAGCACTAATGCTAGTTTAGAGTCTTCTCGGCCCATTCAAGAAATAGTGCGATTGACAACTAAAACCTCGGCCCTAATGAGACAAGGAGACTTCCAACCAAAGAAGCTCTCTTAATCGCTGTTCATTACACTTAAGTGATATTGATTTCCCTGATAAAAGACCTAGCTCCACTTGCTTCCGTTTTTCACAGGCTATCTTCAACTTAGTAGTTAGATTCTTCGAGCCAAGCTCCTCTCCTTCTATTTTTATGATCTGATATTCTTTCCCCTTTAATGTGTTGCAACGAGTTGGGTGACCCATCACTATAAACATACCTCGTTGAGACCACATACTATAATAGCCACCGCAGTCCCTTCGCATAAGCTCCCTAAAAATCCCGCGATGATAAGCTTGTAAAAAGCTAGGGCTTGCCCTATCTGGTCGTTCAGCAACTGTAATACCAAGATCGCTCCCCATCTTCTTGATGTGTTCTACCTGCTGCAATTGGCCTTTGATTGATGCAAAAGCTGCTATGTCTTGGGCTAAAGTTGCCAGATTATAGTCTTCATGTAGAACTTTGGCAAAGGTTTCCCAACCGTATCGAAAATCTTGTTCACTAGCCTTCGCAAACACTTTCTCAAAGAGGTTGAAAAGATCCTGGCTGGGATCGACTTGTTTAATGCCTAGCTCCATCATCCACATCATCGCAGAACCACATTTATAATGGGCTTGGAAGCCATTGCGCGTAACATCTTCAAGAGCTTTACCCCTCAGAATACTGAGACAGGTATTAAGGTCTTGAAGATGCCGATCCCAAAGCTTGTTTTGATCGTAAACTCCCTGGAAATAGAGCGCTCGATTTGCAACTGCATCCGCCCCACCCTCCTTGATCCAGGTTGGCGTTGTATCATAGACTCGAAAAAGCTTGCCATTCCACAAATGTGCTGCTTCGTGGGCCACTAACCAATGAACTTCTTCAGAATCTCTAGCATCTTCAGAATCAAATGGTCCTTGCCAGCTTAGCTGCACCATCTGCGGCAGCGTTCCCCCGGAGCTGCGTTTTCCAGAATGATCTGGGTTGTAGTTAAATAAAACCGTGGGAACATACCCTAGACTATGGCCAAACTTTTCCTCATAAAAAGAAAAAAGATTCGCTAGCTGTGGCTCAAGAGAGCTCTTAACCTTAGCCGGAAGGGCGGGATCAAGAATGCTGATCATTGACTTGGATTCCAATGGTTTCTGAGAACCAAAATAGATATAGGTACCGTGGAGAGATTCATCTTTCCAACTAGCTTTACGATGAAAAGCCTTACCGTTGATCGCAATATAGTTGTCACTATGGGCTGTAATCGCAAAGGTCATCGGCAGGAATGGAAATTCCTCATCTTTCAAATTCTCCAATGTAATTTCGTCTATCATCACATTGAGATGGCCTGAAAATAGAACTAAACCTCCATCTGTAAAGCTCCTAAAAAATTCATAATCTTTAAATAGAGCTTTATCCATCACTTTAAACTCAACGGTGAAGCCCTGAAACGCCTCACCATCCATGCTGATGATCCGCTCTACGCCGCTATCCTTAACAATTTTTAATGTACTCGGGCTAATATCCCAAAGCTTATGTCGAAATAGGTTAGTATCCCTTTGAAAAACTAAGGACTTTACTGCGAAAGGTAGTCTATATTGGGCTGTCCAGGTAGTCCCGGAAGACTGTTTTAAGTCAATAAGAACTGTCTCTTCAATTTGGTCTGAAGGTTTTATAGTTTGGCATGACCATAGTTGAAAACCTAGCAACAAAATAATCAGTAATCTCATTTTTAGGACCTACCTATCATTACTTAACAAGTCGCACGTAACTTAGACTTTCAAGATTAAGACTCAGGTAAGTTAAGTGAAAAAGAGCCGAAACTGGCAAGGCCTCGCTAGGCTCGCAACTGCCGCAGCCTTGACCATGGTTTAGAAACTTGCCAAGCTTGATGATATTGGAAATCTGCCTCAACAGGTGACTTAAGTTCGATCCAAAAGAGCCGATAGCGGGCTAAAGATAAGAGCTGGAGAAGTATTGGGTAAATATAAACACCACACAAAGAGACTTGTCCTAGAGTTCCTACTAGCGATCTTAGGTGCTATACCTTTCATTCTCATTTTCTTTCTAGTGACTTCACCTCGAAGTAACCTGATGATTCAGGAATCCCAGTACAACAAGCCTAAGGTAGCCATCGATATTGCATATTCTGTACTAGAGCACTTCCATAGACTCGCACAGAAAGGTGAGATAAGTGTTCAAGAAGCGCAGAACCAAGCTAAGAAGGTACTACGTGACTTTCGATACGAATCCCAAGAATATATTTGGATCAACGACTTGACTCCCACCATGATTCTTCATCCTATAAAACCCGAACTAGATGGCCAAGACCTTTCAAATATCAAGGACCCTTCGGGTGTTCAAATTTTTGTTGATGCGGCTGCTATAGCTAAGGAGAAAGGAGAGGGATGGCTCCAATACTCTTGGCCTAAACCAGGCCACGATAATCCAGCTGACAAAATCAGCTACCTGAAGGCTTTCAAACCTTGGGGTTGGGTTTTAGGTAGTGGTGTCTATATTGATAACGTTCAAAGTGCGCAGGCTGATTTTCTCGTAGAGAACTTACAAGTTTTAGGCTTGGCAGTATTCCTTTTACTTTTCATTGCACTTGGGTTAAGTATGCGGACGATTTACAAGTTTATCATTCCTGTCGAAGATTCTATAAAAGTTGTAATGGAGGCAAGCCATCAAGTCTCAAGTGACTCACAGAGGATGAGTAAGTATTCCGATCATGTAAAATCTGAAGTAACCTCCCAAACGTCTGCTATCCATGAATTCAATCAAACCATAAATAGCGTCTCAGACAATGCTTCGAATGCAAAAGATACTGTGAGAGAAGCACAACAGCTAACAGAGGAGTTCATGAGTGACTTCGATCGCTCTAAAAACCTTATGTCGGTGCTGAGTCAGGTTCTTGATGAGCAGTTTCAAAATGAATCACAATCCATTCAATCTAACAATCATATCATAGATACTGTAGAAACTTTCAGAGGCAAATTCGATGAAATTTCTAAGGCAGTCAAGTCTATAGAAGAAATAATATTCCAAACGAAGCTACTATCGTTCAATGCTTCCGTTGAAGCTGCACGGGCAGGTGAAGCAGGAAAAGGGTTTACGGTCGTTGCTGAGGAGATAGGAAATCTAGCGAACACAACTGGTAAGTCTGGCGCTAAGATTTTAGATCTAGTCCAATCCACATTGGGTTCGATCGACGAAATGGTAAATGGTTTAAAAGAAACCAATAATGGTATCGAGTCAAGGTCAAGGGAGATTTCTCTTAAAACTCAAAGTATTTTCCAGGAGTTTCATGAAGTCTTCAATGTCCTCACGGAAAAGAACTCTAGCATTCAAGACTACCAGACCAATTCCGGAAAAGAGGTCTCTTCGGTCTCTCTATCTATGGTTGAAATGACAGACACAGCTAATGCTATTAGTCGTTCAAATCAAACGAACCAGAACCAAATTAATAAGGTAGCCGTTATTGCTAGTAACCTTGATCGTAGAGCTTCCATTCTAAGGGAAGAAGTCGAAACACTAGCACGCTTCCTCAAGCTAAATATCTCGAATAGTCTACAGGAAGAGCCAGCAAATCAAGTTGATGAAAATTCGATGTCGCAAAATCATGATCGCAATCTTCCCCTAGCGGGTTGATTTTAGTATTGACTCTACCCCTTCTCATATAGCTTCGATTAAGCACTAAAAATCTGACCGTTGGATAGCTGAAAATCAGATTTTTCCTTGGTATACATTTTCCGTCGAGATACAAGCCAACAGGTTTACGATGGCGACAGTAGGCAATAAATACCTATATAAAAAACAGCTATAGGTCGATAGAAAAGGGCGCAGAACTGGAGTTTCTTCGATTTCGACAATGTTTTGCATATCGACAGACCGAATATTGGATTTATAAACACGATGACCTCAACAAAAAACACAAAAGTCTTAACCCTAATATTAATCAGCTTGGCTTTGACAAGTTCAATAGCATATTCGAAGTCATTCACCAAGTCGAACTGATTCTAGCTCAAATTGCTGAATTAAGTTCGATTCTAGAGAAATACCTTGAACAAGTCCATCTCATCTATGGTGATGTAGAAGACAAAGCACAGATTGATGTAAATAGGATTCTTAAGATTGCCCAAGGAGCGCTACATGACCCCCGAGATGTCATAGCTAGAAATATTATTCTGCTAACCCACAGTAACCTTGAATCCTGCTTGGAAGATTCCCTTAGATCTATAGTTAGCTTGGCTCGGAAGCTAGGTAAAAATGTTCCAGAGTTTGTATTTGTTGGCGATGACTACTTGATTCCCTACGAACTCAATAAAATTATGCAACGAGTATTCACCCACCTTCTTCGTAACTCTATCGATCACGGAATTGAAGGCCCGAATGAGAGAATATATGATGGGAAGCCACATTCAGGGCGGATCATTTTCCACATAACCTATCAGGATAATGTACTTTCAATTCGATACGAAGACGATGGGAGGGGCTTAGACATTAGTAGTCTCAAAAAGACAATCAAGATTGATAACCCAATTCGGCAAGATATTATAGAATCCATATTCACAAGTGTGACGAGCACATCTGCCTCGATAACAGACATTTCAGGAAGAGGTATTGGGATGGCGGCTGTACGATCTTTCCTAGAAGATAGTGGCGGCTCTATTGAAGTTGATCCTAAGGAAATCAACTCGGCCTTCCAGCCCGTTTTCTTCACTATTACTATTAAACCCAAGCAAAAACTTAAAAACATCCGCCACCTCATCGGCTTCAACCCGAGATTTCAAAACAAACAAGCCCGGGGGTTCTAAGACATCAAAGATCTTTTATCCTATGTCTCACCGCACCTTCACTAGAGGACATTTTAGCCTAACATTGTTCCATACACAGAGGGTCGTAGGTACTTATACCTGGTCTATAGAGTCGACAATCACCAAATAAACAATTTGTACCCATGTTTCGAGTTCAAACATAGTTTTCGCTTTGTATTCAACTCAACGTGGACAGTAAAGTAGTGGAGACGAAGCAAAACTCAAACAATCAAAACAAGGACGTATCACATGAAACTCAAAAGGATTACTCAAGTAACAACCATCATGGCACTTTTTTTAATCATCGGAAACACCCAAGTACTGGGCAAGGCCTGTAACAATCAAAGCTTTGACGACTTTTACGAAGCAGTTCAACATGCTGGGGCAGGAGACCCTGCCTATGTTCGCTACGATAAGACCCCTGACAACTACGGACCTTTTACCAATGACTGTCTTAACCCCTATGCTAACGGCACCTGTATCGAAGGATATGGCAAGCGATACAAGCTAATCGCAACGTCTGGAGTAACTAAAAAATGGAGCGCGGCAGTATGTATCAAAGTTCGCCAAAACAATTACTGGTACAATTACGAGCATCGAGTCTTCGATGACGACAATCCAATTTGGTTCGGTCCTCGGGTTAGCTTTCAGTATAAGGACTCAGATGGAAGGTGGCGTTTGCTAAAAGGAAATAATGGTAAATTCGCGTCTTGGAATGTGCAAGATGGTCTCTACTGGTATCGCTGGAAATGGTCGTCCAACACCGCACGACAGTATCGGATCGCCATTGAAGAATCCATGCTATTTGATGAATATGATATTGCTATGGATTGGTAGCAATAAAGTGCGACTCTAGCGGTCGCACCTCTCAGCGTCTCTGCTCAAATATACATCACCTGGGCTCTTAGGATATATTTGCTGTCGGAAGTCAGAACCTGGCTTTCATGGACTAAATCCTGTGGAAATATGAGTGCAGAACCTAAAGCTGGCTGAAATAATAAACCTAGATCAGGAAAATAGGTGCCTCCTCCCTTGCAGTTATTAAGATAGATCACGACTGTAAAGTAGCTAATCCCACCGTCTTCATCTTCGGCAGCTCTATCGGAATGAGGAGGAAACCTATCCCCACGTTGATACCAGAACAACTGAGCAGTAGGCTCAAAGAAGCCTTTCAAACGACGGCCTTTAATTCGAGAAGGAACCCAAGGGCGAACCAGCTCCCAAACCATGTCACATAGATCACTGGGAAGGGAATAAATCAATCGTTGTCCAAAATTAGATGCGCGCCATCGATCTTCTTTATGAGCCAAAGCAATGATTCCCGAGCATTGATTCTCGGACAGGATTCCAGAAGTCAGAGCAGGTTTTAGAAAGAGTTTCTCAGAACCCCCCAAGGGCGAGGAATGTATCTCAGCCCCCAACAACATGGGTCACCTCCTCACTCTTCGGGTGCTCCAAAATAGATTGATCTATTTTCTCTCCCAATAGATCCATAACTCGTTCCATTGCTACATCAACCACAACTTTACGGCTCATCCGACAATGCATGGTTTCAGTCGATTCAAATGTCCCGTTCTCAAACAATTTATTGGAAGGAGCGCCGCCACCACAGAAATGAAAATAAGAACACTCCGACTGACAGTTCTTAACCCCTTTCAATATATCGTTGGCCATTCTGTTGAACTTCTTATCAGACAACTTTTCCTTGATCGACTCCTTGAGAACATTCCCAATGAGGAAGTCGCCATACCTAGGGTGTTTCATACCGAGTAACTCTGGGCTATAGGTCGACATATTGCCGTCGATGTCCACATTAAGAATGCTCAGTGGACGATTTTCCATAGACATCGTTGGACGCTTCTTTACGATTGACGTCATGATAGCTTGATGTGCTTGGCGAAACTCACGAACATAGTTCACATTGCCTATTTCAAATGAAAGATCATGCAATACTTTCAAGAAACCCTTGTATTCATCCTCTGAAATTCCATTCATGCTGGACTCTTCGTGAACACCTTCCACCTCTTCCACATTAAAGGCAATGGTGTCGGCACCCAAACCGTGTAAATAGCGAAAGATTTCTTCGGGCATACTTAAAGAGTCTTTTGTGACCACAGATATTGTATGAAAGCCGTAGTCATTTTTTTTCATGCAGCTGATAGCCTGCTCGACACGACTTGTTGAGCCTTGGCCAGATTTCATGATCCGAAAACGATCATTCAAATCAGGAGGACCGTCAATGCTGATCCCGACACTCATATTGATATCTTTAAAGAGTTCACACCACTGATCTTGAATCAGTGTTCCATTGGTCTGAATACAGTGCCTCAGTTTAGTTCCCGAAGGTAGTATGTCTGAAATTATTTTGTGGGCCTTACGATAGAAATTGATTCCTGCTGCTAATGGCTCTCCAGCATGCCACACGATCGACAGTTCTTCACCGACTATATCAAGTTGTAATACCTGTTCGACTGCCTTCGCAATCACATCATCACTCATTTTTTTCTTTACACCCTTATCAGGGAGATAGCAGTAGGTACAGTCCAGATTGCAGAAGGGCGTTGCCTGTAATATTAGCAAACGAAGTGGTCCCATAGGTTCTCCTTTACTCAAGAGAGGCGTGAGCCTCTCTACTTATTAGTACTTATTCCAATCTTGCCAATCGTTCCAATCGCTCCATTTATCCCACTTATCCCACTTATCCCACTTATCCCACTTATCCCACTTATCCCACTTATCCCACTTATCCCACTTATCCCATTTATCCCACTTATCCCAGTCACTCCAATCAGCCCAATCCGACCAGTCACTCCAATCGGACCAATCGCTCCACGGCAAGACAATGTCGGCCCAGTTCTCCGTTTCTAAGTTACTGCTAATCTCTGGTACCTGATCTGAAAGCGCATTGATCAACTTATCCGCATCTGAGATGGATGGAGCAGCAAGGCCTTGACTGTGAGTTACTGCGATTGCTAGAGCCAATAACTTCGCTCTTTTGATCGTATCCGTGCAGGCTGCTGCCATACTCAAAATTTTTCTGACCCGAATCTTGATTTGATTCTTGTCAGAATTTTCATGATTCATGCTTTAACTCCTCGTTTTAGAATTAAAAAATATAGAAGGTGAATCATTCACCTACCCAACTCGAACTAGGATTAAAGGTTCGGGACGCGTATAACCTGATTGTTGCTTGTGAGGACGATAAAAATTGCCGATAACGACGTCATCGACTCGTGTCTTCTTAAAGAAAAGCTGAAGCAACTTTCCTGATTTTTTGTTGTGAGTGAATATTATTAGCGAGAAACCCTGTTTTGTCTTTTCAAAGGATTGAATCAATCCATCGAGAGACCCTTGAAGCTGAGAATTCATCAACACGGCTTTATTTTCATCCATAATTTTTAGCTCCAGTTCCCCTCGCAGTGGCTCCTCTACAGAATCTATATGCAGAGCTAGCTTGACAATCCAAGCGCTAATGTCATCAAAATTGATAACCCCCTCGTAGAGGCCAGAAATATCTGGCTCTATTTCCTTAATCTGCTTAAAATCCGTTTGTCTAAATGAGCTAAAGTCTTGAAGCTGATGGGTACTCAAGTATTCTTCAATGGAAGCTATATCCAATGCTTGCAAAGCGCGAGCACCCACGAGGTCTCTTAGCACACGAGAGATCAGTTGTTCCTTTTCCAAAATGAATTTACTAGGTTTAGTGGCTTCATTTTGTCTCGAATCTTGGTAGTGCTTTGGGTGAGATGAGTATGCCGATTCCGTGGCTGTATCAAGACGGACTTGCTTCAGCCCTTCTTTGGGATTGCTTGGAGGCGACGTGGCTATCGTTTTACTTGAAGATGTCTCTGAAAAATCATGATCTACATTATGGACCAATACCTTATCATCAGGGCCAATAAGTAGGCCAATCATAAGTGCAGATCCCACTAGGGCTACTGCCCCAAATAAAAGGGATTTCATATATCACTCTCTACGGTGAATTTTTAATACTCACTGGAATACATAAGGTCGAAATCTAAAGAAAGACTTAAAACTATGTAAAAAGACCCTTACAGAACGATGTCTGCGATCAAAGAACACATCGATAGGTTTCTTGTTCGAGCCTCATTACTAGGTGGGGATTTGCGCAAACTAGAGTACCAACCTTATTCGTTTCGAAGAATAGGGACTATTGAGTTAAAAAAATTTTCCACAATTTCCTACTACCATTTCGTTTCTAAGATCGACGTAATGGTAACCTAAGGATTAACATAGGCACATCTGAATCCTGTCTTCCTGTCCGATTCATGGGGGCTTAATCGGAGATCTGCCTGAAACAAGCCTGCACTAGACCAATCACCCCCTCGCCTTAATGCACCTCCCACACCACCTAAACCGGGGATGTACTGACCTATAGACGGACTCGAATTCCATGCCTTGTCCCAATGAGAGCTACTTTCAGAAACTGGTACTAACGCCTCCTTAGGGAGTGACGGAGAGCCTTCCACCTCCGAGAATAGTAAACTACGATCTCCTGGGTGTGGCTTAGCGGTCGCCTGGTAATCCACCCACTCTGATGCATTACCGGAAAGATCCCAGATTGATTCACCCGTACTGAGAGTAAAGTAGCGTCGCTGTGAAACGGGCCCAGACTCTTCTGCGAGACATGTTCCATTTAGATATGCTTTGTCTGGGGGAACTACTGTACACACCGCGGATGGATTACCACTTGAGTGCCCTTGAATCAGCCCATCGATCCCAGCAATACCACCAACCCAGTTGCTATCAACACTAGCGATATCACTTGCTAAGGTCATCCACTCTTCGTTTGTCAAAAGATGAAATCCCGGTCCCAAACTTTCACATCGCTTCTTAGCCTGATCTTGACTGAGATTGAGCCATGGAGTGCGATAGTGAAATGAAATGGGCAGCGAATCTTCGTCTTTAGCCTCGTATTTCATGACACAAAAGCTTGTGGTTCCATAACTACTATTCCCCGGCACTTTTATCCAAGAGTCAACTCCTCCCCAAAAATCCCCTCCCGTTCTGGTCAGACAGTCGAAATTCGGTTGACCAGGATTTGGGTCGGGTTTCGGATCAGGATCATCTCCATCATTCTTGTACAGGGTAAGCATCAGACCATTCAACAGAATCGGATCGTTCTGAGATTTGAACTCAAACTCTATTGTGGAATCATCCTTAACATCGAAAGGTATCGAGTCTAAGTTCAGCTTTTGGTTAGGTATAGTTTTTTCAATCTGAGATTTGTAGTGTTTTTTTGAAGTACCGGACCCGGATTGCGAAATACTTACTTCATGGCTCATAGATTGTCGCGCGTCAAACATGGGGAACTGAATATCATATTGTCCAAGCGGCAGTCCTTTGAGATCTATTTCAAGATGCTTACAGACGCAGATGGAGTCTTTAATCAGGTGATAGAAAAACGACAAAAAACCGCCATCTCGTTCTACAAAACTAAAACCACAGCTGCTTTTAAGGCGAATTGTAAGAGGATTAAAATGAAAGGCATCGGGATAAGTCTTGCTTGCACTAAAAAGCCTCTTCGAGCTACCGATCCAAGGATACCAGAAGTCTTGGTTTCCCGATTTTAAAGGGCCAAAATCAATTTCTAATCTTACATCTTCTTGCTTATTAGCCATTAATTGTGGGGATACAAAGCTAGATCCAAGTATCAATGGCATAACTATTTTCATTCATTTCTCCAGAAATCCATTTTAATGGGTGTTTTTTAGCTTTAGTATCGATCATTTTTTTGAACGCTAGATGGCTCGTTTAAACATGGCTATGAAGTATTCATCAATCTTTAAGCGAATGAATGTAGCACCTAGAGGAACGTCTATAGACCATAAGATAATTGATGAGCAATTGATACGTCTGTGCTAAGTTTCCTGAACTTTCACTCAAGGAAAAAAGAAATTCATGGAACTTTCTTTAAATGACATGGTTGTCTTTAAGCATCAGAAAACCCTTGCTCCAATCAACCTCGAATTCTCCAATAAGGAAATCAATGTAATATTGGGTCCTTCAGGTTCTGGAAAAACACAGCTGTTGCGAACCATCGCGGGCTTACAGCAACCATACAGAGGTAACATCCTTTTAGATGGAATCAACATCAAGAACACTCCGGTGCGCAAAAGGTCAGTAGCTTTTGTCTACCAGGAGTTTATCAACTATAGCCATCTTTCAGCTTATGACAACATTGCTGTTCCACTTCGGCAAAAACTCAAGCTTCCTCAAGAGGAGATTGAATCAAGGGTCCATGAAGTTGCTGACATACTCAAGATCTCGGATTATTTGGAAGCCCGACCGAACGAGATGAGTGGTGGCCAGCAGCAGCGTTTGGCATTCGCAAGAGCGCTGGCCCAAAAACCAAAGCTACTTTTGCTCGACGACCCCTTTGCCAATCTTGACTTTCAACTAAAGCAGCATCTAAGGCAGTTTCTTCGTAAGAGTAGTCGCGAGTGCATCGTCATCTATGCTAGCTCCAATGCTGAGGATAGCCTCGCTCTATCAGCAAGAACCACTGTCATCGATCAGTATCAAACCGTTCAACAAGGGCATGCGAGAGAAGTGACTCAGTTTCCCTCTCATCTTTCAGTTGCAAAATTTTCCTCTGAACCAGCCTTTAATATTTTAGAAGGACAAAAGACTGGAAAATTCTTCGTGTCGATAAAGGGATTCAAGCTGGATCTTGGTCATAAAGGCGATCTCATTCCCGAGGGACCTTGCTATCTAGGTATATCACCAGATAGAATCCATCGCGCAGAGAGTCTCGACTCTCCCAGTGGAAAGGTTGAGTTTGTAGAGCCTTCGGGTCATCTTAACCAAGTGACTTTGAGTACCGAAGAAAACGAGGTCATCGTACTTCGTGTCTCTCAATTGGAGGAGATTCGAGTTGGTTCTAAATTGCATTATGCAATCGATTTAGATTCTTTATTCTTCTATTCAGCAAATGGACAATTAATACTAGCCCCACAGGAAAACGATTCTTATGGTTGATATTAGAGTTGAGGGAATTGGTCATTCCTATTCAAACGATAGTGATTGGGCTTTGAGACCCTTTCATTTTACCTTCAAATCTGGAGTGAAGTATGCCCTTTTGGGCCCTTCAGGCTGTGGAAAGACGACTCTCCTCAATATACTATCGGGGCTCCTTAGCCCTAGCACGGGAAAGATCTTCATTGGGGATGCAGATGTAACACATAAGAATTGTCGTCACAGAAATATCGCTCAAGTATTTCAGTTTCCGGTCGTTTATGAGTCCATGACCGTTAAGCAAAACTTGATTTTCCCAATCCGGAGAACGTTCCGCAAACTAGCACGAGACCGGCAAAGAGTTGATGAAGTCATTAAGGTTTTAGAGCTAGAACCCTTCTTGAACCTTCAATCGAAGAGTCTTTCAGGATTTCAAAAACAGCTGGTCTCTTTGGGAAGAGCACTTGTCAGAAGTGATGTCAATGGGATTCTATTAGATGAACCTTTAACGATGGTCGATCCTCAGCGAAAGCAAGACGTTCGCAGAAAGATTGTAGCCTCTCAAGAAAAGTTTCCGCAAACGATGATTCTGGTGACCCATGACCAAAAAGAAGCCATGAGCTTTGCGGATGAAGTCATCGTGTTAAATCAGGGAGTGGTTTTACAGTCTGGAAGCCCACACGAGATTTACAACTCCCCCCAAGACCCTTTTGTGGCCCAGTTTGTAGGTAGCCCAGGAATGAATATTCTTAATGGTGATATAGAACAAGGTAACAAAGTCTTACTATCTGATTCTAAAGATATTTGGTCCCTTTCAAACTCTAAAGCTGGCAGCGACTGTTATCTAGGAATTCGTCCCCATCACATAAAACTTGGGCATCATCCTGATGGATTCACTATTCGGAATAGAGTCGACGATGTTGAGCTAGGATCTCATGGCAAAGCCATCAGAATCGCAAGCCATGGAATTCAGCTTCTCGTGCCCTATGATGAGCCTATAAATCAAGGTGATTCCATCGATGTAACTCTACCATTCGAAAAAATCACGATATTTTCGAAGAAAGTCCAATACTCTAACCTCTCGGCACTATGGAGTTAATATGTCAAGCGAGAAGCAAAGCAATCAGAAAGCCTGGTTCCTGGTCGCGCCGGTATTCCTTATGCTTGCTTTTACAACGATAATACCTCTTATGACTGTGGTGAATTATTCAGTTCAGGATATTCTTGGACCTTCACAAAGAGTCTTTGTCGGATGGGAGTGGTTTATCGATGTGATACACAGCGAAGAGCTTCACGGTGCCTTTGGAAGACAGCTGCTCTTCTCTCTAGTCTCACTCATGATCGAGATCCCTCTAGGGATTTTTATCGCAAGGTTCCTTCCTACCAAAGGTGCAGGAGTCTCCATATCTTTAGTCATTTTAGCAATGCCCCTGCTAATCCCTTATAACGTCGTCGGAACCATCTGGCAAATTCTCGCACGATCCGATATTGGTCTATTAGGAGCTACAATCCAACACTTGGGCATCGACTTCAACTATGCAGCAAACCCTTTTGATGCCTGGCTAACACTCATGCTACTGGAGGTTTGGCATTGGCTACCTTTGGTGATCCTTTTAGTATATTCAGGCCTTCGAAGCATACCTCACAGCTATTACCAAGCGGCCTATATAGACCGCGCGACGGACTGGGATATTTTTCGGTTTATAGAACTACCAAAGCTCAAGAATGTCTTGGTTATCGCCTTGATGCTAAGGTTCATGGATAGCTTTATGATCTACACCGAGCCCTTTGTTTTGACGGGAGGAGGTCCTGGTAACACCACAACCTTCCTTAGCCAGTACCTTACTCGCTTAGCGGTGGGACAATTTGATCTCGGAATTGCGAGTGCATTTTCATTAATCTACTTCCTTATTATCCTACTGGTGTGTTTTATTTTCTACAACCTAATCATGAATTCACCCGATGAGCATAAGAAAGACGCTAATCCTCATTAGAATAGAAAGATCTACTTGATCCAGCTTTAACCTCAATATTGAAAGGACGAGCCTATGAAGATCTGTTGGATATCAACCTTGGGAGTTGCACTACTGGGGAGTACTCTCGGATCAGCTGAAACAATTGATAAAAAAATTGATAAATGGCTGAGCAGCGAGTTTCATCAGAGTGTACTGAGCCCCAAGGAGCAGAAAGAAGAGCTTCTTTGGTTTCACAACGCATCTAAACCTTATAAAGGGATGACGATCAAAGTTGTTTCGGAAACCATTGACACCCATACGTATGAATCCAAGGTCCTCACGAAAGCGTTCGAAGATATCACCGGTATCAAAGTCGAGCATGACCTGATCGGCGAAGGTGATGTCATTGAGAAGCTTCAAACGGAGTTTCAAACCGGTCGTTCAATCTATGACATGTATGTGAATGACAGCGATCTTATTGGAACTCACTCCAGAAATGACTATGTCGTTGCCCTCAGCGATTTTATGAAGAAAGAGGGAAAGTCAGTAACTCTTCCTACCCTAGATATTGACGACTTTATTGGTAAGAGTTTTACAACTGGTCCTGATGGAAAGCTATATCAACTCCCGGATCAGCAGTTTGCCAACCTCTACTGGTTTCGTTACGACTGGTTTCAAAAGCCCGAACTCCAAAAACAATTCAAGGAGAAATATGGATATGATCTAGGTGTACCAGTCAACTGGTCTGCTTATGAAGATATCGCAGACTTCTTTACCAACGTCGTCAAGGAGATTGATGGCAAGAAAGTTTATGGTCACATGGACTATGGTAAGAAAGATCCATCGCTAGGCTGGCGTTTTACTGATGCCTGGCTGTCAATGGCGGGAACTGGAAGTAAAGGACTTCCTAACGGACTGCCCGTGGACGAATGGGGAATTCGCTCTGAATCTTGCCACCCTGTAGGGGCTTCTATGGATCGTGGCGGTGCTGTCAACGCCCCGGCATCCGTTTATGCACTAAGCAAGTACATCGATTGGATGAAGCAATACGCTCCCCCTGAAGCTATGGGGATGACTTTTTCAGAAGCGGGTCCGGTACCGGCCCAAGGCCAGATTGCACAGCAGATTTTTTGGTACACAGCGTTCACCGCAAGCAGCCTAAAGAAGGGCCTGGATGTCGTCAATGAGGATGGGACTCCCAAATGGCGAATGGCACCTTCCCCTCATGGCCCCTACTGGGAAGACGGTATGAAATTAGGCTATCAAGATGCTGGTTCTTGGACGATGCTCAAGCATACCCCTCTAAAGCGGCGTCAGGCGGCCTGGCTCTATGCCCAGTTCACCGTTTCTAAAAGTGTATCTCTTACAAAGTTCATTCACGGCTTGACTCCCATTCGCGAGTCGGACATCAATTCACCTATCGTAACAAAGCTTGCCCCCAAACTCGGAGGCCTTGTGGAATTCTATCGGAGTCCTGCTCGAACATCGTGGACACCAACTGGCAACAATGTACCTGACTATCCTAGACTTTCCCAACTCTGGTGGCAGAATATTTCCCTTGCCATCAGCGGCGAGAAATCTCCCCAACAAGCCATGGATCAATTGGGAACCCAAATGGATTCCGTTCTGAAAAGGCTACAGCGTGCGGGTATGAAGCGCTGTGAACCGAAATTAGCGAAGAACCCTAAGGGTAGTGAGTATTGGCTCAAGCAGCCCGGATCTCCTAAACCAAAGCTAGCAAATGAAAAACCCAAGGGCCAAACGATACCTTATGATCAACTTCTTAAGCAGTGGCAGGAATACTCTCATTGAAGGTTAAACGTATCGGCATACTGATCGGCTACTTTCTTTTTGTATTGATCCCGATCTACTGGCTACTAGTCATGTCGTTTAAAACAAATGAAGAGATATTGGGAGGCCTGACTCTCATCCCAGAAGTTTGGTCGCTAGAGAATTATCGCATTATTCTCAGCGACCCGAGCTGGTACCAAGGTTATATCAATGGTCTCCAATATGTTGTCCTCAATACCATCATTTCCTTAACGCTTTCTCTGCCAGCTGCTTATGGATTTGCGCGCTATCGGTTTTTAGGGGATAGGCACCTATTTTTTTGGTTGTTAACGAATCGGATGGCCCCTCCTGCGGTGTTCCTCCTGCCATTTTTCCAACTGTATTCTACCTTGGGAATGTTCGATAGTATTTGGGCTGTGGCTCTCGCTCACACGCTGTTCAATATCCCGATTTGCGTTTGGATTCTCGAAGGGTTTATCTCTGGGGTCTCACCTAAAATCGATGAGATGGCAAAACTTGATGGCTATCGATTCGATCAGTTCTTTATCCGGGTGCTTATTCCGCAAATACGTTCTGGAATAGGAGTCGCTGCATTTTTCTGCTTCATGTTTAGCTGGGTTGAGCTACTGCTCGCCCGAACTCTGACATCAGTGGACGCCAAGCCCATTGTCGCGATGATGACTCGCACCAAGGGTGCCGCGGGGATGGATTGGGGGCTTCTAGCAGCAGCAGGGTGTTTAACCATAGTGCCTGGAGTGATCGTGATATGGTTTGTGAGAAACCATATTGCCAAAGGATTTGCTCTGGGTCGTGTTTAAAGGAGGTGACAGATGCTTAACTGGATGGCTTGGACCACACCTACAGCATTATTTTTTCTTTCGATCGCCCTCGGCATAGGTGCCATGTGCCTGTGGCAATTCAAAGAACCAACAGTTATACGACAAGGAGTTTTACCGTTTCCCACAACGAGAGGCGATAGGTTTTTCATTGCGCTGCTTTCAGCTGCATTTTTTCATATCTTCGCGATCCTAGCCTTTAGAGACCCCAGTTGGGGGACTCTAATAAGCTTGCTAGCCATCTATCCTATCTTTAGATGGGCCTAGCCACGGCAATCATAGGTCAAAGCCGATGTTTGGGCCATGCAAACCTTGACATCGGCTTTTAGGAGATGAGTATGTCTCGCAAAGAACCAGGCCTCCGCACCATATCCGCTAGGGTATACTTATCCAACACGTCAAGATAAGCCTTCATAGCTTCCGCGAAAACACCTCTCAGGCGACAGACACGGACGATAGCGCATGGCGGATGTTCACAATCAAAGGATGAAAGTGTGGCCTCTGTTTGCCGGATTAAATCACCAATCCGAATGTCGGATGGATCTAGAGCTAGCCGAACCCCACCATTCTTTCCTCTGACAGTCTCTAGATATCCAAGTTGACCGAGACCGTGGACGACCTTCACAAGATGATTCTTTGAAATATTGTAGGCCTCACAAATCATGTCTATTTGACTTAATTCACCCGTCCGCCTCAAAGCGACATATATCAGTACCCTCAAGGAGTAGTCGGAATATTTCGTCAGTTGCATATTCGAACCTCACAAACAGTAGCGCTTGATTATTAGCATAGTGGCTACTTCGGAACAAACGATCTCAAGCTGCAAAGAAAATTAGGTACTCATCTGGACATCTTATAAAATGTATTTTATATACATCTTTGTAAAGATACATATCATATACATCTTTAGGAACATATCATGACCCCAGAGCAAATCACCGACATCGAACGATCGATTCCATTTCTAGAGCGGTATGGCCTAGACATCACCAATCATTTCTATCAGAGCCTCTTCGAGAAACATCCGGCACTCAAATCAGTATTCAATATGAGCCATCAACGAACAGGGAATCAGCCCAGGGCTCTGGCGTCTTCCATATTGGCCTATGCAAAGAACATAAGAAACCCTGACAAGCTATTAGCTCACATCCGCTTGATAGCGGAGAAGCATGTGAGCGTGGGCGTCAAGCCAGAGCAGTATTCCGTGGTTGGCAGCCAGCTTTTAGAGAGTATCTGCACAATCCTGAATCTAAAGCCTGCTGATTCGATCGTCAGAGCTTGGCAAGTCGCTTATCAAGAACTTGCTGAGATATTCATCGAGGTAGAAGCTAAAATTCGTCGCAGATCCGACTCAGAACAGGACTTTACAAGCTTCAAGATATTAAAAATTGTTGAAGAAAGCCCCCTAGTACGATCAATTTACCTGAGTCCAGCCAACGGCAAGGTACCGCAATTCATCCCGGGTCAATATATCAGCTTAAAGCTCTCAGCAAGTGATGGGAATATGGGCCTGATTCGTCAGTATAGTTTAAGCCATCCCTGGCATCCTGAATTTCTTAGAATTAGCGTAAAGAAGGAAGTGAAAGGTAAGCACAGGGGCCAAGGGTCTCATGCTGTTCATAGTTGGCAGGAAGGCGATATGGTGGAATGCAGCCAGCCATGTGGCAGTTTTTGCCTATCCCAAGACCAGGCTCACAAAGTATTTTTAAGTGCGGGGATTGGCATCACTCCCCTTCTCTCCATGGCACTCAGCCTTGAAACCGACGATTACACATTAATCCATTGTGATCGAGACCAAAGTTCTGTCCCCCTTCTCTTTGATAGTCAACTAAGCGGTTCTGTGGAGCTATTTTTAGAAGATGCCACGGATCATGGTGAAGCTCATACTGGCTACTTGAACTTGGACACAGTCTGGAACAAGAAGTTTGATGAAGCTGATTTTTATATCTGCGGCCCAGTGCCATTTATAAAAGCTCAGGTTCTAAAGCTCAGAGAAAAAGGTATCGGGGAGCAGCAAATCAAATTTGAGATGTTTGCCTCTTTGGATGAGAGCTTTTAGGGCCTCTGATGGTACCCAATCTATTGGATCAAAGCCTGGGGCCTTTGGCCCCTTCTAAGTCAGATCTCTAAGCACTCGTCGGGAGCGTTCTTGTAGAGACAAACTGTTAGGTTCTTACCCAGTGGGCCACTGGGGCTAGTGCCTACGTAGTTATAGTCTGTAGGGCACTCAGCGGCAGGAATTCTCAGAACAGCAGGCTCAGGAAGCCCTATACAGGCTTGTAGATCCTGAGAGTTGCCCGTGCTCACAGTATCACTGTCATCGTCATTGGAACCACAGCTCAAAGCCAGAAGACTAAACGTTAGAAAGCAAGTGGCACGGATCATAAGAATCTCCTATCGTCGCTTTTGTTATTAGCAGTATACGCAACACTATATTTATTTCACATGGTACCTAAGCAGACTCTACTAAGTCAACTTTCACTCGAAATCATTGCGATTTTGCCCAAGAAAACCAAACCCCAGAATAAGTTATTTGCGGACAGATTCTGCTGTGCTAACACCTTAGCAAGTATTTGACCCACCTGAAGAGGAAATCTCATGAGCCGCATCGTTTGTAAGTTTGGAGGCAGCAGCCTAGCCGACGCCAAGCAATTCAAGAAAGTACAAGCAATACTCGCTGCTGATAAACGTCGAACTATTATCGTCCCGTCAGCCCCTGGCAAGCGAAGCCCTGACGACGCCAAGCTTACAGACCTTCTCTATCTTTGCCAGCAAAGTGCCTCGGTGGGTACAGATTTTAGCGAGGCGTTCAATCTCGTCCGCGACCGCTATCTGGGAATTGAGGCGGATCTGGGGGTCAACGGCCAAATGGCAGATCACCTGGAGCAACTAAAAGGAAAGATTCTAGAAGGGGTCAGTCGAGACTATATTGCCTCTCGGGGTGAGTATCTCAATGGCCTGCTGATGGCTGCGTTCTTAGATGCTGAGTTTGTAGATCCTCATGAGGTGATATTTCTTAATCCTAATGGAACGGTCAACCCAGAGTCTTATGAAAAGCTGCGGGCAAGACTTCAAAACGAGAGCAAACGCTACGTGATCCCCGGATTCTACGGTTGTGATAACGCTGGTCAGATAAAAACGTTTTCCCGCGGTGGCTCAGACATTTCGGGAGCCATTGTCGCAAGGGCGATTAATGCCCTGATCTACGAAAACTGGACGGATGTTTCCGGTCTATTGATGGCTGACCCCCGGATTATCGCTGACGCCAAACCCATGGAAGAAGCCACATACGCCGAGATTCGGGAGCTGTCATACATGGGTGCAAGCGTCCTTCACGACGAGGCAATCGCCCCGGTGCGTGAGGTGGGGATTCCCATTGCCATCCTCAACACCAACAAGCCTGAGCACCACGGCACACGTATTGTCAGTAAGCTTAGCCCTGAGATCGAAAAGAATACGGAAATCGCGGGTATCGCTGGCAAGAAGAACTTTGTCATGATCAATATTGAAAAGAACCTCATGAACAAAGAGATAGGCTTCGCATTCCGACTGTTTGGAATTCTTGAGCGGCTTGGGATTAGTTTCGAGCACTGCCCCTCCGCAATCGATAGCATGAGCGTCATTCTTGAAAGCTCTCAATTGGAAGGCAAGACCGACCTGGTTATGGAAGAGATCAAACGTACTTTGCGACCGGACCGGCTCGAACTTGTGCCCCAAATAGCTTTGATTGCGGTTGTGGGAGAAGAGATGGCGAAAACCATTGGAATCGCTGCAAAAGTCTTCGAAGCTCTCAGGGATGCTGGGGTCAATGTCAGCCTTATCAACCAAGGAGCCAGCGAATTAAATATTATCGTCGGGGTTGCCCCCGAGTTCTATGAAACAGCCTTGAACGCCTTGTATCGCTGCTTTGTCAAAGAGTAAATAAAGTGTGGGGCATCTGCCTCACGACTCACCATCTTCGAACATGCCAGCTTCTGTGATAACCACTGGAACTTTAGTAGCTCCATCCAAGCCATCTGCTGCTTGCTGGGTCATTTGATCGATCACCGCATCCCCTTCTAACACCTTGCCAAACACCACATGGCGGCCATTCAACCAAGGAGCGGGCGCTAAGGTGATGAAAAACTGAGAGCTATTGGTGTCTGGCCCCCGGTTTGCCATACTTACAAGACCTGCACGATCGTGAGGGATCGCGAAACTTTCGTCGGGAAAGGTGGCTCCGTAAATGCTTTCACCTCCCGTACCATCACCTTTGATAATGTCCCCTCCCTGTACTACGAAGCCTGGCACGATTCGATGGAAACTGCTGCCAGTGTAGTCCAGAGGTTTATCAGCTAGGCCAAGTCCTTGCTCGCCGGTGCTAAGAATCCGAAAATTCCGCGCTGTGGCTGGCACGTTGTTGCCAAATAGGCCAATCACCACGCGTCCTGCAGGTTCATCATCGATACTTATGTCGAAATAGACTTTTTCAGTTACTGTTAGTTTTTCAACATCAAGGAAGTTCGGCTGCTGCCTTTGCTGGAACGTCGGGCTATCGCTGCTTCTATCACAGGACAGCAAGAATGAACAAAAAACAAAGGCAAACACAGTCCTGATCATAAGGCACTCCTCAATTGATGTTGGTTTAGATAATTCCTAGCAAGAGTTTCAGCATTTTGCCAGTCAATTTCTCCCAGGCTTTGAGCATTACCCACAATTTGCTTCACGAGGGTTTTTTGCTCTTGGCCTTGCTCTAAGGCATCATCGTATGGAACCTCAGTAAACGTCACCAAGCTGTATTCCGTGCGAAATCCTGGGATAAGGCCTTCTAAGCTATTGAGAACGGCTTTTTCCAAAAGAAATTTCTCATCGGCAACATGATCCTGCATCTCCCAGAAATTTTTCAGTGCTAGCTGAGCAATCGCATCAGCTTGAGGTTTCCGGTTTTGGACAAAATCTGGAAGCGCGTTCTGCCACTGGAAGCCATGGTTTTTGAGGTTTTCGAAGAACTGACGACAGGACTCCAACGCACAATTCATTCCTTGACCGTAGAAGGGTACGATGCCATGGGCTGCATCGCCCATCAACACTAGATGGTCCTGCCAATGCCAGGTATCCAAACGGATGGTGCCCAAGACTCCGGTGGGATTACTAAAAAACTCTTGACCCAGCTCTGGGATCATGGGCAGGGCATCAGCAAAGTTCTGCTCAAAAAAGCTTTGTAGGGCATCGGAGGTGTCCAGAGACGAAAACCCTGGGTTTCCTGTGTGGGGTAAGAATAGAGTGCCTGTAAACGTTTTATCTGGATTCGGTAGGGCGATCAGCATAAAGCGGTGTCTTGGCCAGATATGCAAGGCATGTGGCTCAAGGGCAAAGTTCCCCTGCATCGGCGGAACTGTCAGTTCTTTATAGCCATAATCCAACATCTCAGCTTGGAAGCGCCCGGTTTTTTCAAGCAAGCTTTTGCGCACCATGGATCCTGAGCCATCGGTACCCACCAAGCGTTGGTAGGGAACTTGCGAGCCGTTGTTAAGCCTCAGCATCTTCTGGTCGAGATCTACCGATTCAACGCCCGAATCGAAATGAAACCGCACCCTACCCGTGGCTTCCGCTCGGTCGAGCAACAAGCGATTCAGGCCGCTTCGAGATACGGAATAGATCCCCTCCCCAGCCTGAGCCCCATAAGTTTGAAAGGTTTCTCCACCACTCTCCTGGTGAATTTGCCGACCCTTCATGGGAATTAATAGGGCCTCCACCTGCTGACTTAAACCCACAGCAGCCAAAGCCTCTAGGCCACGCCTTGAGATTGCCAGGTTGATCGACCGCCCTCCGCCAACATTCTCCTGCCGCATATCTGGTCGCGATTCGTAGAGGTTTACGGTCACACCGGCCTCGGCAAGAAGGGTCGCAAGGTAAGCACCTGCTAGACCAGCACCGGCAATCGTCACAACCTCTGACTTAGCTAAGCTCATGAACACACTCCTTCAGAATCGAGACAAATCGAAACACATCCTCGTAGCTGTTATAAAGGGGCGTTGGGGCGGCTCGGATGATATTTGGCTCGCGGAAATCGCAGATCACTCCTCGTTGCTTCAAGCGTTCAAGAACATCACGACCACCTTTTGGAATACGAAACGAAAGCTGAGCCCCCCGCTCATGGACCTGGCTTGGGGTAATCACCAGGTCGCGACTGCCAAAGGCGTCGACCACCATATACTCAAGGTACGATGTTAAACACTCGCTCTTGGTTCGCAGTTCACTCATGCCCGCTTGGTCGAAGATCTTTAGGGACGCTAGCAAGGATGCGAGCTGAAAGATGGGAGGATTGGAAAGCTGCCAAGCTTCCACCGATGGAATCGCCTCAAAGCTAGGCTCCATCTTGAAGCGCTTCTCCTTGCTATGGCCCCACCAACCTTCAAATCGCGGCAGATTGCCCTTCACATGGTTCTCGTGGACAAAGCACCCTGCAATCCCTCCCGGCCCGGAGTTGAGATATTTATACGAACACCACACCGCAAAATCGACTCCCCAATCATGGAGACGCAAGGGAACATTCCCAGCGCCATGGGCCAGATCAAAGCCCACCTTAGCTCCCACTGCATGACCTTTTTGGGTGATCGCTTCCATATCGTAGAGCTGGCCGGTGAGATAATTTACTCCACCAATCATAATCAAAGCAAGTTCGTCACCCAGTTCTTCAACTTTGGTTAGAATATCTTCCGTGCGAAGCAAATGCTCACCGGGCCTGGGTTGCAGCTCTTCGACCACCTGGTCGGCATCAAGCCCATGAAACCGTGCTTGGGAGGCCACCGCATATTGATCCGAAGGGAAAGCCCCACCCTCGATGAGAATCTTCCTTCGCCTACCTTCAGGGCGATAGAAAGAAACCATCATCAGGTGAAGATTGACTGTGAGGCTATTCATACAAACAACCTCGCAAGCATTGCCGCCGACGACTTTGGCCATGGCATCGGTGAGGAACTCGTGATAGTGAACCCAGGGTCGCTCTGCTTCGAAGTGCCCTTCAACTCCGTGCTGCGCCCAATCTTTAAGCTCCTGTTCGATCATTGGCCGCGCTGTTTTGGGCTGAAGCCCCAACGAATTACCACAGAAATAAAGGACAGGCTCACCCTGGTGCGTCGGGATATAGAACTCATCCCGCCACTTATGGAGAGGATCATCCTGATCCATTCGCCTCGCAGTTTCTAGAGAATTTTGAAAATCTTGCATGGTGATTGCCATCCTTTCCTATCCGACTTATACACCCAGCCAGTCGCGGGCATTTTTGCTTAACAACTTCACTTTCTGTTCATCACTTAAGGTCGACATCCCTGCGATCATCGTGCCTGGCTCCAACTCTCCCAGTGGGAAGGGATAATCGGACCCGAGTGCCACACGATCGTCCCCCACTATATCCATGATGTAATGCAAAGCTTTGGGGTCGTGGACCAGGGAGTCGAGATAGAACTGCCCCAGGTAATCTCGCGGATTTTTCGGGTTATCCACAGCACATAAGTCGGGTCTGACGTTGAAGCCATGCTCGATCCTGCCGATGGTCGCTGGAAACGACCCTCCACCATGAGCAAAGGCAACTCTCAGCTGCGGCAGTCGTTCGAAAACCCCACCGAAAATCATGCTGCAAATCGCTCGGGATGTTTCCGCTGGCATCCCCACCAGCCATGGCAACCAGTAGTCTGGCATCTGATCCTTGCCCATCATATTCCATGGGTGCACAAACACGGCGGCACCTAAGTCCTGACATGCTTCGAGAACTGCGAATACCTCAGGGGCATTGAGGTTCCACTCATTGATGTTAGTGCCAATTTCGATTCCTTGAAGTCCTAAGTCTTTGACCACCCGTTCCAATTCGGTGATCGCCAGATCAGGGGCTTGCATGGGCAAGGTTCCCAGCCCGTAGAATCGATCGGGAAAGCGCTGCACCACCGATGCAATGTGATCGTTGATAAATCGAGCAACAGTTAGGCCGTCTTGGGGCTTTGCCCAATAGCTAAACAACACGGGTATCGTGCTGAGCACCTGTTTGGTGATTCCAAATTTGTCACATTCATCAATTCGCGCCTCCGGGCTCCAGCAATTGTGTTGGATTTCCCGGAAGAAGGTACCATCATCCTTGATCATCCTTGCACAGCAAGGCTTATGGTGATCCAGCTGAATAAAGCCACCATAGCCAAAGCGCTCCTGAAAATTAGGAATATCAGCAGGCATGATGTGGGTGTGGATATCGATGCGTTCCATAGCGGTCAACCCCTAGTCCTTGGTATTTTTGTGGCCACACTTCTTGCAAATGCAATTTTCGTCCTTGCTATAGAAGGTTTCAAAAATCGGCGGCAATTGCTTGACAATATCAGTCAGAAAGAAAAAGTGATCGTAAACTTTGGCTCCACACTGGTCACAATACCAGATGAAGCCATCCTCTTCCCCAGATCGACGCTTTCTCTCGACCACCAGGCCGACAGTGTTCTCAGACCTTTGGGGAGAGTGTGGAACCCGAGGCGGCAAGAGGAAAATATCTCCTTCGCGGATGATCAAATCATTGATCTCAGCCCCCTCCCTCACCTTCAAAATCATATCCCCTTCCAGTTGATAGAAGAACTCTTCAGATTGATTGACGTGAAAGTCTTTTCGCTTGTTCGGCCCGCCTACCACCATGATGATAAACTCACTGTCTTCATACACACAGCGATTGCCAACCGGCGGCTTCAGGAAGGCACGATTATCATCGATCCACTTTTTAAAATTCATTGGCGCTAACATGATCGTCTCCTTAAATCGTGGCGATGCATTTAAGTTCGATAGCAATGGGGGTTGGCAGAGAATTGATTTCCACAGTGGTACGGCAGGGCTGATTGTCCCTAAAGTACTCGGCATAGATCCGGTTGTAGATCTTAAAATCGTCTTTCATGTTGGTCAAAAACACCGTGACATCAACCAACTTATCCCAGCTACTGCCAGAAGCTTCCAGGATCATCCGAACATTGTCGAATACTGAGCGACACTGAGCCTCAATATCGTAGCTGGCAATACGCCCATCACCGTCCAGCTGAACGCCAGGAATCTCTTTGCTACCTCGCTGTCTTGGCCCCACTCCCGAAAGGAATAGTAAATCTCCCACCTGACGGGCGTGGGGATAGAGGCCTACAGGCTCAGGGGCTTTATCGCTGTTATGGATACTCATCTGTTTCAAACCTTATTTATAAGAAATGCAAATGTTTTTAGCTTCCGTAAAGAAACGCAGGGCTTCCCAACCACCCTCTCGCCCGAGTCCTGACTCCTTCATTCCTCCAAAAGGCGTGCGAAGATCTCGATTCATCCAAGTATTCACCCAAACAATGCCTGCATCCAACTTTGCTGAAAGTCGATGAGCCCTATTTAGATCTTGAGTCCATAGAGAGGCCGCGAGACCATAATTGGTGCCATTGGCGATTTCAAGAGCCTCCGCTTCATCTTCGAAAGGAATCAGTGTTACCACCGGGCCGAAGATTTCTTCTTGATTGGTACGAGCTTGAGGCCCAAGACCTTCGATGACCGTCGGCGCAACAAACCAGCCACCCTCGCAGCGGCCGTCTCCCGGCACGGAGCGACCGCCACACAAGACCCGACCACCTTCCTGTTCAGCAGCCGCAATCGCAGTTAATACTTTTTGATAGTGAGCCTTAGAAACTAGAGCGCCCTGGTCAGTCTCTGCTCGAAGTGGATCACCGACCCGAAGCTCAGAGACCAGCTGAACAAAACGATCACGGAACTGCTCATAGATTTCAGACTCCACTAAAATTCTTGACCCACACAGACAGATCTGACCTTGATTGGCGAAAGCAGCACGGACACTGGTATGCACGGCTTCATCAAAGTCGCAGTCGGCAAATACGATATTCGCGTTCTTGCCCCCCATTTCTAGGGAAACCTTTTTAAACTGACTGGCCACAGAAAGAGCAATTCCCCGGCCTGTTGCAGTTCCGCCAGTGAAGGAGATCGCCTTAACGTCAGGATGCTCGCACAAGGGTGCTCCTGCCTCAGCTCCATAGCCGTGCACTAGATTGACAACTCCAGGAGGCAATCCCGCAACCTTGAAAGCATTGCCTAAAAGAAATGCTGTGTAAGGAGTTAGTTCAGAAGGTTTTGCCACCACCGTGTTGCCAGCCGCAAGAGCTGGAGCGATCTTCCAAGTTAAAAGGTAGAGCGGTAGATTCCAGGGAGAGATGCAAGCTACCACACCCAATGGATCTCGTCGGGTCAGGTTGATTGCCCCTTCCCCGTGATGGGACTCGCTCGACTTGGTGCGAGCAGCAGCCGCAAAGAATTCGAAATTAAGGGCACTGCGGGGTATATCAACACCTCGGGCCAAGCTTAGAGGCTTGCCGTTGTCTTGGCTTTCGGCTTGGGCGAACTCCTCGGCTCCATCGCGAATAAACGCCGCAATAGAACTCAAGTAATTGGCACGCTCGTCAGGGCTGCAAGCCGCCCAAGCTGGTGCCGCTGCTTTGGCGCTTTCTACCGCTAGCCCCACATCGGCAACAGTAGACTGGGGTACTTGGCTAAACACCTTACCAGTAGCAGGCTCAAAATTGTCAATGTACTTGAGGCCAAGTGGCTGCCGGAACTCGCCGTTAATAAAATTTTGAATTTGAATCATAGCAAACTTCCCCTTAGAGGCTTCCCGTTCGGCCACCGTCGACGGGGATGGACGCGCCGTTTACATAAGCAGCAGCTGGGCTTGCGAGAAAGGCCGCAACCGCAGCGACCTCATAATCCTTACCGAAGCGAGCGGCAGGAATCGTTCCTTTCATAGCCGCTACAACGGCATCTTGGCTTTTACCCTGTTTTTCAGCCTGTCCTGCAATAATCTGATCTAGCCTTGAGGTTTCAGTAGCGCCGGGGAGGACGTTATTAACGGTAATGCCGTGGGAGGCAACTTCGTAGCTTAAGGTTTTCGCCCAATTGGCAACCGCTCCCCTTGTGGCATTGGACACTCCAAGGCCTTTGATAGGAATTTTGACAGATGTAGAGATAATGTTGATAATCCTGCCAAAACCGGCGTCTTTCATACCAGGCAAGAGCACACGGCTTAGATTGACGTTTGCTAGAAGATGTCTTGTATAAGCCGCTAGAAATGCGTCATCACCTGCATCCTGAATGGGGCCTCCAGGGGGGCCTCCGCTATTGTTAATCAAGATATGGATGGCACCGTGGTTTTCAACAAACCCATGAACCGCGTCTTTGAGTTCTTGGGTTCGGCCGTGATCGGCTACCAGAATCTGGTGACCGTCACCCTCTAAGGACGCAACTGTGTCCCTCAATTTGCTTTCATTGCGCGCTAGGGCAATGACCTGACAGCCCAATAGAGCTAGTTCCTGCGCCACAGCGCGACCTATCCCTTGGGATGCTCCACACACGAGCGCTTTTTTTCCGGAGAGTCGAAGATCCATAATTAGTCTTCCTTCGTTTCTGAGTATTGGAACTTTGGCCGCCTAAGGTAGCAGATTATCCGGCCTATGCCCAGTACCAAAGCCCCGCAGGGATCGAATGGCGGTAAATTGCGATTTCCATTAATACTGGTTATGGTTAGTTGGATGGGATAAACTTGCCTATTTCTTCATCTATAGACTTGCCGACACACACTTCACGTATACGAATTCATTTAGGAACCAGCATGGCACAAGTCCTTGGTCCATACGCAAAGAAATTTCTCCGTAATGTGAAAGCTCACAGTTTCCACTATGGAATTGTTCTGCTTTGCTTCCTGCTCCTGTTCTTCATGACGGCGTTTCGCCTACCTATTCTCTTAGAAAGTCAGCAAACAGCACAGCGAATCAAACAGATGGATCAGCTCTTCCCTCTTATGGATAGTTTCCAGCGAGAGATCATCCTTGCCACCAAGGATCCCTTGAGTGCTGAAGAGAAAAGCAAGCTTGAATGGGAGCGAAGCAACTTACAAACATTGAGTCAGCAGATTGTCCTTGAAGATGAGCAGGCCTTGGCCCTGTTTCAGATGTTTACTGAGAAGTTAATCCAGGGCCGTAAGCTTCTCGATCAGAACAACAATCGGGACCAGTTTCACGATTTCTTTAAAGGTGCCCAAGAAGATCTTCAAAATCTTAGCCACCACATTATCACGCTGATCCCCCATCGGGAGGCTCGGGTACGATTTCAAGGTATTCAGCTCATTGAAGAGCTTCGCTCCATGGTCGGCGACCAGCAAGGTTCCACCGACGATCTTGATAACTTTATAAAGTTTAAGACAAAACTCAACCTGCTAGCCCAACTTCTCAGCCCTGGGGAGCAGCAAGGCCTCGAAAATCTCCGACAAGCCCACCATTGGCTCATTCTTGACAGCAATCAAGGATTGGCAACCTTCAGCAATGCCCCTTCCCAATGGGCTTGGGCTATTCGTGAAGACTTCAAATCACTGAGGCAGCACCTCATTACGAATCTGGTTCGTCAGATCACAACCCAAGAAGTCAAACAGTCGGGTCGGATTCTTATCGAGTTTGGCGGCATGATCTGCTGCCTAACCATGATTGGTATCATGGTTCTCTGGCGATCCCGCCATCATGAGCGAACCTATCAAGAAAATAATGACTTAAAGATACTGATAGCTGACCAAAAGAAAGACACCGACCGTATGAGCCGTAATAACTTGGCGATTCGCCACGAACTGCTCGACACCCAGCAAAAGCTAGAAGATTCGCAGCGAGAGCTTCAAAATCACCAAAACGAAATCGCACAAAAGAACGAATCAATTACTAAACTACGGCTGAGCCTTGAGGAAAGCCAGGAGGAAGCCAAACGCAGCCAAGCCATCCCCAAGGATTGGCAACAAGCTCGTGATGCCCAAAACCTCACCATTGCAAACCAGGAACAAGAACTTCAGCAGCTCAAAGAGCAAGCTTTAGAAAACCAAGAAAACTTACAAAACTACAAAAATAAACTTAGTAAAGTCTACAATCTGCTAGTGCCCGATCAAGGCAGGCAGACGATGGACGACTGGGATCAATTCGACCCAAGTGAATGGCTACAACTCAAAACGTCTCGCGCAGAGTCCCTAGAAAAACATCTCATGCAACACAAAGAGTCTCTTGCTGCTACAGAGCAGAAACGAGAGCAGGCTGAAACTCGTTGCCAAGAACTTATGCGACAGTTAAAAAATACAGACGATGAACTTAAGCGACTGAAGCACTATAGGATTATGGCAGAAGACACCATCAAGAGTAGAGAGCTAGCTATAGAGGAACAAGAAACTCGATACCGTCAAAGTTATGACGAGTTAGAGAAAACCAAAGTTCAGTTGCAGTCTGAAATCCAGCGTCGCCAAGACTTAGAGCAACAGGTCGATCGTTTCTACTTCGATCTCGGCCAGCACTATCCCCATCTACTGAAAGATACTCCAGAGCCGAATTTGCACGAAGCTCTGGCTAGCATTCTCGCTAATCGCAACTCGTAGTACAAAAGAGATATCATGCCCAAAAATGCCCTTATCACAAAAGGCAATTCATAGATCGGCAACAAAGTTAAGCCTCCATAAAGCTTTTTACTGGCTGGTTCATTCTATATTTATAAACAAGAAAAACTCACCGTCGAGGAGGCCGTGAGAACCGCTGAGTGTTTCGAGTATTGCCATTGTCTTGATCTTGCAATTACAGTCCAGCACATGACCAACTGCTAAAATCAATCGCCCTCATAAGGCACTCACCAAAAGAGGTATTTATGTTAAAGCACGCTCTACCAATGGCTATTATAGCGAGTATCATCAGCTGCGGAAGCGACACCAGCGAGTCCGACAACACAGCTGCTGACCAAATCCAGGTAATTGATGGAACCCAATCTCAAACTCTAGCACAGACTCGAAGCTCTGACTGTACCAATCGGTTGCAAGACTGGTCTCAAGGCCCTGCTGCCTGTGTGGTGATCCGCGATAACCGCGCGCTACTCGTTCGCGTGCCTTATGGTAGCAATCCAGGCTGGGATTTTCCTGGTGGCTATAACAAAGGCGGTGAGTTTGCATGCCAAACAGCGGAGCGTGAAACTTGTGAAGAAAGTGGTTACGCAGTCCGTGCTATCGGCAAGATAAGTTACAACGTCTTTCTTTGTGAAGTTGTCGCGAGCAACGCCTGCCGCCAGCCTGTAGATGAAGGCTTTTTAGAAAAAGGCTGGTTCAATCGTAATGATATCGAAAGGCTTTCCTATCGCGGTGGTAGCTGGGGCGATAAAAAGGGCATTCTTCGCTCAAAATTAGGCTGGTAGACTCGATCTTGGCGAAAAACTCAGACACGCTACGGTCCGTCGCCAAATTTCGAGATCGATATTGATAGGCAGCTCACATAGTAGAGAAGTCTCCAGGATTCGATTCTGGAGACTTTTTTATAGCCACATTGACTTACCAAAGATGATAGAAGCGCTGTTACCAGAGAATTACCTCTCCGATCTCTGCGATCCGCCATTATTATGGATTGCGCCGAGCCATATTTTTCATAAAAATGAATCTAAACACCAATTTATTATCCGCGAAACCTGTACAAATTGACCTTCAGAGTTTATAGTAGCGAGCTTTGTCGGTTTGGACGCAGAAAAGGATCTTATTTCCATGATTACAACACAGGACCTATCCCTCAATTTCGGGAACAAAAAGCTCTTCGAAGAGGTCAACATCAAATTCACTCCTGGCAACTGCTACGGGGTTATAGGCGCTAATGGGGCTGGAAAGTCGACCTTTCTCAAAATCCTATCGGGAGAAATCGAACCGACAACGGGTCAGGTATCCATCGGCTCACGGATGCGCATGTCTGTGTTGAAGCAGGATCATTTTCAGTATGACGACGAGCAAGTTTTGCAGACCGTGATGCTTGGCAACGAACGCTTGATGACCGTGATCAAAGAAAAAGACGCCATCTACGCCAAGGGCGAGTTTAGTGAGGAAGATGGTATTCGCGCGGCAGAGTTAGAATCAGAATTTGCCGAAATGGGAGGCTGGGAAGCCGAATCTGAAGCAGCAACCCTACTGAGTGGTCTTGGCGTTAGCGAAGAGCTTCATCAGAAAAACATGTCGGAGCTTAAAGATAAAGACAAGGTAAAAGTCCTCCTAGCTCAAGCTCTTTTCGGCCAACCAGATATCCTCCTCCTTGACGAGCCTACCAACCATTTGGATGTGATCGCCATTAAGTGGCTGGAAAACTTTCTATTGGACTTCGATAAGACTGTTATCGTTGTATCTCACGATAGACACTTTCTAAATCAAGTGTGTACTCACATGGTCGACATCGACTTCCGCAAAGTGAGCCTCTATGTTGGTAACTACGACTTTTGGAAGAAGTCCAGTGAACTTGCCCTAACACTGCGCTCCAACGAAAACAAAAAGCGCGAAGATAAAGCTAAGGAGCTTGAAGCATTTATCCGACGTTTTAGTGCTAACGCTTCGAAATCCAAACAAGCTACGGCAAGAAAAAAGCAGCTTGAAAAACTCACCTTGGACGACATCCCTGCCTCGACAAGAAAATACCCCTACATTAAGTACGATCAAGAGCGAGAAGCTGGTGATATCCTGCTAGAAGTTAAAGGTCTAACAAAAGAGATCAACGGCGAAAAAATTCTCGATGACGTGAGTTTCGAAGTTCAAAAAGGCGATAAAATCCTGCTTGTGAGTAACTCTGAACTTGCTATCTCGACTTTGTTTGAGATCTTGATGGGACACGTTGAGCCAGACGATGGCAGCTACCGATGGGGTGTGACCACCTCCCAGTCTTATATTCCAAAAGATTTCAATGATTTCTTCGAAGGTTGCGACTTAAACCTGATCGACTGGCTCCGTCAGTTTTCAGAAGATCAGTCGGAAAACTTTATCCGGGGTTTCTTGGGCCGGATGCTTTTTTCGGGGGAAGACACCAAGAAGCAGGCTAAAGTCCTTTCTGGAGGGGAGAAAGTCCGCTGCATGTTATCTCGCATGATGCTTCAGAATGCCAATGTGCTTCTTCTGGACCAGCCCACCAACCATTTGGACCTTGAATCCATCACGTCTCTTAACAACGGCTTGATCGAATTTAAAGGAACGGTTCTGTTTGCGACTCACGATTTGGAGTTCGCAGAAACTGTGTCCACCAGAATTGTAGAAGTTGGAAATAAGGGTGTTACATTCCATGATGTGAGCTTTGGCCAATATGTGGAAACTCGCGGTGCAGAGCTAGCACAAATGCAAAGTTAGAGAATCCTTCTAAACCTCTCTTGACTTTTTGCCGAGGATTCTCTCGGCTCATTGTCTAGAGGGGGGACAGAAATGCTTACGACAAGCCAAGGGGCAGTTCGCCTTTTCCAATCAATCACTATTCTTAGTATCACTAGTATTTTCACCCAAGGGTGCGCCCAAGGCCCGGAACTGCTTAACAAGCGAACACCAGCGGTCAGTAGAGATCTGGCGTCCACAGCAGCTCGGCAAAGCTATCGGATTGTGAAGTCCTTCGACTCCACAACTGTCGGTGAAACTGAGGTTGAGTTCAGTGCCAGCTATCGAACAGCCAAGCAGTCCATAGTTTTAAACCGCAAGTACGAAGTGGTGCAGCAAGACTTTCAGCAGATCACACGCCCGGCTCACCGGGACGACTTTACCCAAGGAACCCTTGGCAGCCGCGCGGAGGAGGCCTTCTCGCAGAACGACTTCGGAATCCTAGACCTTCTTATCATTGTCGACAACTCTCATTCCATGCAAGAGGAGCACGAGAAGCTTGCAGTAGAGCTGCCGTCACTCCTAAGCAAGGTTTCCGGTAGCGATTGGCAGATCACAATAACGACCACCGATCCCGCAGATGGCTGCTTTACAAAAATAATAAGAAAAAGTGATCCCGAGCCAGAAGCCGATTTCGCGAAAGCAATCCTAGATACTGGAATCGCAGGCACAGGGGATGAAAGCGGCTTCTTGCAGATTGCTAATGCCTTGAACTGTTCTGGTGAATGGCTAAGAGATAATTCCAATTTAGGAGTTCTCATTGTAAGTGACGAAGATAATTGCAGTGATGGCACTCTGTGCGCTAACGATGAATCTGAAAGTGCGGAAGTCGATTACGTCACCGAGAAGCTAGCAGCTTACCGAACTCTGGGGGAAGACGTTCGGATCTATGGCTTGTTCTGGAAACCCACTGACACGATTGACCAATGTCCATCAGCTTTTCGTCCTGCCTACCTTTACCAGGAGCTAGTTCGCCAGAGTTCTGGTACCAGCGGATCGATCTGCGACAGCGACTATGGACCTACCTTCTTAAGTATATCTGAAGATCTTTATGGCAAGCTAAAATACCAGTTTCCATTGCGGGAAACTCCCTTGCCAAAGTCCGTGGCGGTGCTTGTTAACAATGTGGAATTCAACGATGGCATCGTGATCGATGGTAAAACGGTTCGCTTCAACGAAGCTCCTCCGCGCAATGCTAGCATTAAGATCAGCTACCGCTATGGGGAGTCGAGTATGAAAGACAGTTTTACTCTTAGCTCCGAACCAGATCTGGCAACGCTGAGCGTCACCGTGGATGGAAAAGACCTAGAAAGCATTGAATTCCAAGTCATTGGCACCGAACTCCATTTTAAAACACTCCCGGGAGAAGGCTTGGCGATCGAAGCTCAGTATCGCGAGAACATCCCCTTGCCAAGCGACTACGCATTATCCCATCAGGGTGAGCTTAAAGACCTTAAGGTCCTCGATGACAATCTACAACCTATAGCCCATAGCCACGATCAGGTAAGCGGGATCATTCGCTTTCCCAGCCCTCCCTTGGATAGCGTCCGATACTCCATTAGCTACCAGGTTCCGGGAGATCCAATTCTCAGCTATCCATCGGGATTTAGCGAAGATCACCTCGTGATGGACCTATATGCCTTTGACCCCAGCGATGAAAACCGCACATGGGAAGTAGATTATCAGGACAAAGCCTTTCATTTTCAAATTGATGAGTTCCAAGAGAACCGGAAAATCACTATTCGCTATCGGGACCCCAGCGATAGCAATAAGACCTTCACTCTTCCTCAAGCTCCTTTACCCGAAACAGTCATGGTTAAGGCTAACCAAGCAAGCTGTGATGGTAGCTCATTTGTACTTGAAGGTAGCACGATCAAGACAAGCTGCCCCATGATAGAAGGGGAGACCTTATCCGTTCGCTATCACTACATTATGGATCATCGCCAAGAGTTTGAAATAAATGGGGTTAAAAATTTAGAAAAGAGTGTTTGGACAGTTTTTGTTAATGATAAGCCTGAAAGTAATTTTAAGCGGCAATTAAATAGAATTACATTCGATAGACCACTGCCTCTTCAAGCTAAGATCCGGGTCGAGATTTTAGGAAAGATATAGCGTCACTCGTGGGTTTATTAATTATTAAGGGGAGCAAAACTCGACGATATTTAATGGAGCGTGATCTTGGATAGACGGCCTTATCCCAGATCACCGCCTAGCATGGGGTTTATCAAGGTTTTACATACTTTTAACTGGACATATCAATCCTCGCTATACACCCCCTTGTCATTGACGCAAGTCCCTGCCCAAAAAAAATTGCTTACGTTAAAGTCATGTAAAAATCCTGATGTCTGCCCCATTATTCTGGCTAATGCGCTACGATTCCTTGCAATTTTCGTTGACTTTGGGATCATGCTTACATTACAGATTTAAGTAGCCTATCCGAAAACATTGAAAGCTTTTTCGCCTCAGCACACAGGCGACTCATGGAGGATTTATTATGAGTGGGATGGTAACTAAGGAGCATTTTCCAGAGCTAGATCCGCTAAGGTATAAGGCTTACCAGTTTTTATCTAGCCTAGAGATTGAACCTTTAATCGAAGATTACACCGGCGTCGTCAGTATCGATCTTGCCAATGCATCTGGTGACGAACCTATTTCCTGGTACAAGCAGGCAAAGAAGATTAAGCGTCTCATCGCCGCTAGCGCTGATCTAAAGCTCCAAGCTTTGGGCTGCATTATTCTTTTGGAATCGCAGCTCTGCGAATATGCTGATATCGAAACTGAAATTGAAACTGTGTTCTCAGCTCTATCTGGTGGCCACTTTGAAACCACCTGCTCACGAGTTGAAGATCGAGCTTTAGCTTGCCTTCATGGCCTGTACCTGGCTCACCTTTGCGATCGCGAAGACGAATTTCCAGACTGCCATCGATATTTAGAGGCAATGCTAGTGCAAAGGGGATTTAACCACTTTAGCAAGAAGATTCACGCCCATATTTTTCTCTACTATTTTTCCCGGTTGATAAGCAGCTTTCCATACTTGAGCTTTCAGTGGAAGAAAGAACTTTGCTTGTCTCTAGAGGAACGCCAGCTACCTGGAGATACAGTAGACCTGAGTTCAACTCAGATATGTCGGCAGCTTATGGATATGAAGACCGATAGTATCAATGAAATCATAGGCGGGCGACAGCAGGGAACTGGCTGTATCCCATACGATGGCGAGATCATGGTATCCGGCGCCGACGTGCTCACCACTGCCTTTGCATTTACGGCCCTCAATACCAAGCGACTCTAAGCTCTCATGGCTGTTGGGCCCGTAGCCAGCAGCCACCTCCTTTCCCGCAAGTTTCACGAAGCAAAGTATGCAAAAGGCCTAACTTTATTCAACAGTTCCCAATAAAATGATTGCCAGTAATCAATCTGATAACATTTTACAAAAAGTTTCCATTTTTGCATTTTATTTCAATGCCTAGAGCGCTTAGTATCACGCTTCTTCGAAAGTTTTTACGTTTGGGTAGAAAGGAATCCAAAGATGCTGATCGACGCCGTGATTCACGCCATTGAGACATATCTTGCCGGGCATCCCAGTCGTAGCCTCCGCAACCTTTCGAGGCGAAGTGGAGTGAGCTATTCGACCATTCGTCGCTTGATGCAGCGGGAGGTGATGCAACCATCTATCGAGAACACGGTGGTTCCGATTCTTAGCGTCTTCATGTCGAGCCAGAACGTTGCTGCTGTCATCAAGGAGTATGGCGGCTCCCTAGCTACAATGTGGGATCAGAACAAGCGCACCTTTCAGCAGTCCCAGGGCATTGACTGGGAAGACATCGATTATCAGATTATTCTCGAAGCCAGGCGTTCCGAAGGAGTCACAAGGGAAGCGATCTGTAGCCGCTACGGTAAACTCATTGGTGCTCCACGGCTAGAGTATCTGCTCGATCAAGGGGTCCTCAGGCTCGACAATGGCAACTACTTCGCCAGCAGTGACTTTGAACTCGATCCTAGCCCCATTAGCATCCTAAAAAAAATTCGTGCCATCGCCAAAAACTTCGATACCCAACACCTTGGCAAGGGCGCATTCTTCGATTACTTTGCCGGTTCAGTATCACAAGATGGCTTAGAAAGAATCCGCACTGCCGCCCGCCGATTTGTAGCTGTTCTAGAGGAAGAGGGTGCGAAGGATGTTTCCCAGGATAACGAAATTATGGTATCAATTGGGTTAGTCGCTGACTTTCTTGAAAATGAGGACAAAGCACCATGACAAGACTACTAACCATTGCCTTGCTATGCCTACCTGCGTTCAGCTACGGCGGCAACGAGCATTCAAGTGGCGGCCTAATGCTTGCCTACCCTGAATACAATGTCACCCTTGAGCTTGACCAACCAGATTTCCGAGAAGCGCTACGGGAAAGTATTCTACAAGAAACCGTCACCATCAACGAAGAGGTTCTCACGGTGGATTCGGTATCCATCTCTGATCAAGTCATCAAGGCGAGACAGGGTGATCAGGCCCTATTGATCCGCACTAAACTAAACGACTAGCCACCTGTTTTTGGAGAAGGGCTGAATCATTTTGCCCTTTTCGAAATCAGTCCCTATCTCCAGCACCCGTCCCCCCTGAGCCGCAGATTCGTCCCAAGTAAGATTTTTAAATCATGATATTTATTTAACTTAGTTGATGATTAGGAAATAAAGCCCATACTTTTCGTTCTTATGCCGAACACTTGCTTTGTCTTGGCCAGAGCAAAGGTTGCAGATAGATGTTTCGATCACAACAAAGCATATCGCAAAAACTCATCACATTTTGTGCCATCGTATCAGTGGTCGGGTTTGGTCTAGTCTTTCTTTCATCACTGATCCAAAACTATCGATCCAACTTAGAGCTAGCCCAGCTGAAGATGATTGAGCAGGTAGATGTCATCGAAGAGCACATCTCAGATCAGATTGAAGGGAAAGCCAAAGATGTTTTATTTCTAGCTCAAATCCCGGCAACGATCCAGATTTCGCAACTAATTGCCAGCAATCGGGAAAATATAGACCGAGACCCACAACTGAGTTATTGGACCCAGCAGCTAGGTACTACATTTGCAGCCATGCTGAAGACCAGGCCCTCTTATCAACAGATTCGCTATATTGGGCTAAATAATAGCGGAAGGGAGGTCGTCCGTGTCGATCGCAACGGCTCGGAATTCAAAGTCATTTCAGGCGACGCACTTCAAGAGAAAGGCGATCGCTACTATTTTAAAGAAGCCCTTAAGATTGAACCCGGCGATGTATATATTTCTCGGATCGATGAGAATTACGAAAATGGTGAGGCCACTGGCGTTTGGACGCTAAGACTGGCAACTCCAGCCTTCCACCAGGGCCAAGCGGTCGGTATCTTGGTTGTAAACAGTGAATTTTCTTCCATCTTCCGCGGCATTGAGCGAGGAGGCATGGGAGCTTTTTCCTATACAATTTCAAACTCTGAAGGCAAGATTCTTTTAGCTAAGGGCCAGGGAAGCTCGTCTCAAAATCAAGACCAAACGCCCTTTAGCAGTTCCCAGTTGCTTAAAAGTTTTGTTCTTGGAGTCGATGAGATTCCAGAAAACAAACTCACCCTGCTTAGTGAACCAGATGCCAGTTTTATTAAGCGACGCTTCAAGCTATCGGCGTTTGATTCAGAAAATTATGTCAACCTGGGAATATTTTTACCTCACAGATTTCTGTTTTCAAGCTTAGGGAACCGCTTGCTTTTACCTGGCATATTTTGGACATGCATCATCATTGGGGCCCTCTATGTTAGTATCCGATTCGCAAAATCAATTACCGATCCGATAGAACGGCTGATCAAGTACATCAAAGACATCTCGCATGGCCATATACCGGACGGCTTGAAGCAGTTTCAAAGTGATCCTGATATTCAAGCACTCGCCACTGCCATTCATGAGATGGCAAAGGAAGTCAAAAATCAGAATATTGAAATTCAAAGAAAGCAAGAGCACGTGCTCAAAATATCTCATTTTAAATCAGAGTTCCTGGCAAATATGAGTCATGAAATCAGAACCCCATTAAACGGCATCATCGGCATGTGTGAAGTGTTAGAGACCAAGATCAGAGATCAATCTGAACCGCGCCGTATTTTGAACGTTATATCATCGAGCAGTGAAACTTTACTGGCGGTGTTAAACGATATTCTCGATTTTTCGAAAATAGAGTCGGGCGAGATATCTATTGATCCTATACCTTGCTCCATTACCAAAACCATCGGTCACCTGGTCGAGTTGCACAACTCCATTGCGTCCGCCAAAGGCGTCCCCATTGAAGTCAAGACGGATTTTGACGAACTCGATATGGCGGTTCTAGATCCGGTGAGAATCCAACAAGTCGTCGGTAATTTGATTTCAAACGGAGTAAAATTCACAGAGAATGGCAAAGTTCTTATTGAAATCACAAAGGTTGGCACAGCCCACCGTGACGAACGGCTTAAAATCGTCGTTAGTGATACAGGTATTGGCATGACACCCGATCAAATTAAAACTGTATTTCAGCCGTTCAAGCAGGCAGAAGGCTCTACCACAAGGCGTTTCGGGGGAACAGGTCTTGGCCTTTCCATCGCAAAGTCTCTCATTGAGTGTATGAATGGGATGATCTATGTAAAAAGTAAATTAGGCCGGGGCTCCCAGTTCTGTGTCGAAATTCCAACCAAATTCAGCCGCGAGAAAGTGCTCCAAAAATCTAAGGCTGACGTTCAACCCATCCAGCGCTACCCCCAACTTAAAGTACTCGTAGCGGAAGACAATGCTGTGAATCAGATCGTGATTGAAACGAAACTCAACGGCTTTGGCATTCAGCCAAGGATCGTCAATAACGGTTTAGAAGCAGTCACCGCCGCTCAAGAAGGCAACTTCGATCTGATACTGATGGACTGCCATATGCCTGTGATGGATGGGTTTCAAGCGACAATAGAAATTCGAAAGACATTCTCCAAAGATGAACTAAACATTTTTGCTCTCACTGCCAGCGTCCTACAAGCTGATATTGAGCGCTGCTTGGAAGCAGGCATGAACGAGGTCTTAGCCAAGCCGATTCGTAAGGAAACCCTAGCCACTCATCTGGCCAAGATTGATCGTCAGCAAAAAGAACAAGCTGCTTAACTTAAAATCTAGAATGGTCATGAAGCTTAGGATGATTCTTTGAGCTGGCTGGACTCATGTTCTTGAGCAGAGGCCTTGCGGTTAGTAGCATTGATACCATATTTTAGATATTCATACTGAGCATTGTAAGAAAGCGAAAGCTCCTGAAAGTAATCGTTTTTCCTAAAGGATAGTGGCGATGTTACCTCGCCTTTGGCAACCGACAGCATATGACGGTTGAGGCGATGCATAGGCCCCGCAACTCGATGACTTAGTACCAAACCAAAGCCCGATAGCAAAAAAAAGTAGAAGACCGACAGTCCGACCAGTAGTTGGTTCATAAAAGACTGTTGTTGGCCTAGAAAAACATAGAAAACATGGCTTTCATCAAGGCCAAGGCTCTTGCCTCGCTCCGCAAACGCCCAGAAGAAGTAGTTGCTCGTCAGAAACACTGTGAGAATCACAGCGAGTGCAATCCCGATGGTATAGGCGATGAATCGAATCTGAAAACCTCGGTTGATTAGGTACTTTCGCCGAAAGAATGAGGTTTCTGGATAATTCTTCTTAGTCATGACCTTCCCCTGTTACTGCAAGCTCCTTAAAGTATAACAGAAAAGCATTTGGTATTCGTAGGTACTCGTGCCACTGTTCCGCTGGAAACCCCTCGCCGACTTATGGTCATGGCTGAAGTAAGCTTTCAGATTCTGCGATCAATCTATTTTCATAGGTAAGAATTCTACTAGATCTTTGTATATATTGCGATTTTCAGGTGAAAGGGAGACATGCTCAGATATAGTTTTCGAACGCCGAACAAGACAATGTGATGGCTCGTCGAGGAAAGAATGGTGAAAAAAATGCATTTGCTAGTGGTTATGCTGATCGCTTGGACTATGGTGTCTTGTAAGGATCAAAGCGTGGAGCCAAGCTCCAAAGACTCTGATGAATCAAGCACGAGTACTAGGCTACAGGAAGCTTGGCAGAACTCCCTTAGTTCCGATGAAAAAGACCTTTTGTCTAGTGCCTTGGAGGGAGTGTCCAAAGACCTCATCAAAGGGGAACTGAACGGGCAAATCATCCCTATTTCTGTGGAAGCAAACCAGCTCCATCTAAGAGAGGGACACGATGATGACATCGTCATCACTTTTAAGCGCCAAGACCTTCTCCACTACCCTTTGATGTTAAGCATGAGGATTCACAAAGACTCGAAAGCAGGCACCGACGATGTGGTGTTGGAGCCAAGTAAAAATATCCTGTTTGGAAAAGACCAGGACCAAGTAGAAATCGTTTTACCCTTGAAAGACGACTATCAGGTCGAAGCTCGTGAGATCTTGCTACTTGAGTTCAAGGCACCGACTTATATGGAGCTAAGCGAAACCTCATTGGCTTTTGTTATTGATGACAACGACCAAGTCGATACACGGCAAGGCTTAGCCTTTGAACTCAAAGCTGACGAGGAAAGTCAAAGTTTTAAGGATCACGGTCCCGAAAACCTTATCGTTCTCTCTGAAGGCGGTAGCCCCCAATTCCAAGCGAGTACCAAGGGACGACAAGGGCGACTAGCCTTCGATGGCAAGGCTGATATACTTACAGTGCTCGATGATTCTGTCTTGAATTCCGCCGATCATTATCTCGCCAAGACGATGATTGTCGGGTTTCATACCGGTGCTGACGTTCAGAGGCGACAGGTCATTTTTGAACAAGGTAGCATCTTACGCGGCATCAATATCTATATTGATCATGGGCAGTTATTCCTAGGTGCCTATAATTTGGCAAATGACGATGCAGGTGCCAGCACCCCGTGGGCACCGACCCATATTCAAACTGGAATTGTTCCGAACGCCGAATACCTAGCTGTGATCGAACTCAATGCCAACGCAAAGACCCTAAGCGCCTGGCTCAATCGCCACGAACTCGGTGCACAACATGGGGTTGGCAAGCTATTCGGCCATCAAGGTGGCATTGGCATTGGGGGGGCCCATCAAGAGATCACGTTCCATGATGGAGCTGCTAAGATAAAAAATGGCTACTTTTTCCAGGGACAAGTCGCCTACATAGCTGCTTACAACCGACTCCTTAATGAAAACGAGCGAGTTAGCATCGAAAATAAGCTCTGGCAAGAGACCATGATTTCGGACAAGAAAAATACTCTATTCACTCACCTTAAGGACGTCACCATCAAGGAGGGTGAGCGTGAGAAGATCGCAATGGAACTGGAACTTCAGTTCCCACCTCGAAAGCCGCTAGTGGTAAGAACCAAGATCGGGGGCCATCCGAGTGCGGAACAGGAAGTTTCCGTTCCAAAAGAAATTCAAATTGCAAAGCATCAGATGCGAGTGCCGTTCTCTATTGAGGTACAAGATAACAGCCGGCCAGAGTTTGAGAAGCATGTCGCCATTGAATTTATGACTGACGAGGGTCTTACACCCATATCAAGCCTCAACTTAAGAATTATCGATGACGAAAGCTTCAAAGAAACCACTCCTGCCGCTCACTGGCTTTCTGTAAGCGACGACGGCCTCGTCAATCATGGTGCAAGTCCCCTGACTCTTAAGCCTAAACCAAAACTTGAGAAACCCCAGCCAGTGATGGATAAGGAGGGCTATCTAGCCCACCTTCAGTTTCAAGGCAATCAAGTTCTTTCATTTCAGGAATCAAAAATCCTCAATCGAGATTCCTACTATCGCACCAAGACTTTGGCCTTTGCCATTAAAACTGGTGAGGATGTCCAAGGGCGGCAGATGATTTACAAGCAGGGTGATCACCTGCGGGGGCTGAATATATACATCCATCAGGGCATGATCTATCTTATGGTCTTCAATCAGAAAAAGCTAAGATATCACAAGGCTTGGGGTAAGCACTACCTCAGCTACCCTATCGAGCCAAACCACAACTACACAGTGGTCTTTGCCTTCGACTCCGATAAAAACCGCCTGTTGGCTTTTATCAATGAGCAATTTATCGAGAATACCCAAGCGGAAATTGGCCCCTTACCACGCCACAAGGGCAGCATCGACCTGGGAGGCTTGACAGGACCCACCAGCTTTCACGACACCGATGCCCTGGTTCCAAGCTTTTTTAAAGGCCGTATATCGGAGATCTTTCACTACAACACCTTTCTGAATGACGAAGAGCTGGATAGCTTGAGCCAGTACCTCATCAATAAGTATCGCCGGGATCGACTCGCTGCCCGCCGCTAGTTGAAGGCCCCATTAGCTGGGCTATTTATGTAGAAAAAGGCTTTCTAATGAGGCCTTATCCTTCTATCTTTACTGAATGAATTGCCTCCCACTAAAGTAATTACCCATTCTAACCGATAGGGACTACAGCCCTATTCGCGCTTACGCTTGCTAAAATATATTGTAGAGGAACACATGAAGCTTCAGCTTGTTGTCGCTCTTATTGCCACCCTATGGATCAGCGGCTGTCAAAACTTCTCCCAGTTCGGTAAGACCGACCGTCAAGAGGCGGTTGAGAAAACCCAGCAGCTTAATAACTCAACCAATCGCCCTTCAGAAGACAATGGCGGCTTGCCTGGATACATGATCCACTGCGACCATACCAAAGTCAGTAATCTTGAAAGCGATATCGACTGCTCACTAGTGCAGAATGGAAACCCCGTTCCTGTTGAGCAGGCATTTGAAAACTGGATCGTCTCCGTTGAAGGCGACTATCAATCGACCTTTGTCAAACGTGATCCAAGAAGTGCAAAGTATTCCTTCGGTTTTACCAATAAACGCCAAAGTGAATCGTTTGCCACAGTCGCTAATGCCTCGACCATGGTTTTTGAGGGAATCCTTCGAGAACAACGGCCACTTTCTCTCAGAGTGCCCATGGCCCAAACCATTCAGGCCGAAGAAACCCTTGGCTTTCGTTACCTAAGGCTCGATATAAGGTCGATTGAACTGTCTGAGTTTGTCAACCCACCACAGACCACAGCCTGCGTTCGATACCTCGAAGCCAAGGAGCAGGGAGTATGGCAGAACAATGTGGTTGAGGGTGATGTGTTCCGCATCGGTAACTATATCGTCACCCCCAACGCAGGTTTTGATGTGGAAGGGGTTCACCTTGCTTTGATCGACGACATTGCCTACTGGGAAACTGAGTTTGCAAGCTTTGGCGTCGCAGAGCCATTCAATAGCGTGAATCAAAATAATTGGTTTAGCCTTGATTTTGGCCAGGAAACAAAGATTGAAGGAATTCGACTCAAGGCTGATATTATCGACTACCCGGTCGGCGAATGCGTCCCGGATGATATCGAGATAAGTGTTTCAAATGATGGCAGAACATGGCGCTCCATCCAGCGTTACATCATCAATCAGCCGAGTCAGCAAGGCCCCTGGATCACCATCGACTGGGGGATATAATCATGGCTTGGCGTTACCAAGATTTCCTATCTATAAAAGATGATGTTCGCCACGAGCTGCAAGGAATACAAGAAGAGCAAGGTGGCGATGCCAAGGTTCATCACTGCCTGGAACTCATCACCCAACTAGAGCATGGTGTTGAGCTAGACCAGCTGCGGCGCTTGGTCTATATTCTTTGTCTCTTAGCTCATCACGTGCGATATGATTGCTTAAGCCCTGAAGAAGTCAAAAGCCTTTTCGATTTGTCATCCACCTTGCTGCAAGTCCACCGAGTTATTCCCGGTAAGGGCAAGCTGTCTGTGGTATACGGCGATATTCACCTATTAAAAAGTCAGCTATATTTGAATGAAGGTGAGTTCTGGCTCTCCACCTGGGAGCAAGAGATCGCCAACCAATCGACCTATCGAGTCGCCCCCGGTGGCGACACCTTCAACGACTACTTGATGGGAATGAAAGCCCTGCGCTTCGGCGATGCCTCTGTAGCCTATGACTATTTCTGTAAGGCTGAAGAGGAGAAAACCAAAAGTTTTTTTGACAACTCGCGCATTGGCCGCGTGCGATGCCTCAGGCTGGCAGCTCGGGCTGATGAGGCTAAGTCCCTGATACAAGATACCTTATCTGACCCATCCATCGACCTATCCGTGCGTCACGAGCTGGAATGGGAGCTGGCGTGTATCAGAATCCAAGAAAAACAGTCTCTCGATGGCATTCGTGATCTCACAAAACTCGATGAAAGCCACCACCAAGCTAGCTACCTCATTGAAATGTTCTTTTGGGCTAGTTCCGTGAGCAGCTACCGGTGGCTCCGCCAAATGGCGAAGATTCGGACACTGGCTCGCAAGAAGGATTTGCAAATCCGCAAAAAAGGTCTGGCTTATAAGATGGCTCTCATTATTGAGGGCGCCTACGATGATACTGTGCCATTGACCATGCGCATGAAAAAGATGGAGTTTATCTTCAAGAACGCTCGTCGCCTCCGCAATGTCGACAAAGAGCTACTGATCTGGCTGTCTCTTTGCCGTTGGCTAGAAAGGCAAAAGATGACTAAAATCGCATCGATGGCTCTTAACGAGTATATGGCCCTTTCCAGAAGGCTTTCTGGCGGAACCTGCGACGATGTCTTAGGAATTGCTCAGGACCTTAAGGATTCATTAGGTCCACACAGCGAAATCGTTCCAGATAAAGAGGAATCCGTTTCCTAGCCCCCAGAGCTTGAAGAGCTTCTAGGCACGACCTTAAGTGGCCTTCAGCCCGCAGCTCATCTGATTTCTTGGTGGCTATTGCTTTGAGAAAGTCAAACTGCGCTAGATCAAAGATCTGAGTTTCATTTGAAACATATTCATCAGCTAGCGTCTTAGCAGTAGAGAAGTCTCCCTGTCTCATAAGAAGTTCCAGAGTTAGGCAGATCGTTAGCTGGTCGCAGTGATTCTGCTTCATCCCTAAAGCCCTTTCAGGCGTTGGCACCTCTAGCAACTCATGGAGTTTCTTCCAATACCGTCGCTCAGAGGTTTCGGCGAAGATCTTCATGGAAGTCTTAATCATTTGCCCAAGCTCCACCCAGTCACCGACATCAAGGGCTAAGAGAAGCCTGAGCTGAAAGTATCGAAAACGCCCTTTAGCATCAGTTGATTCAAGGAAGTATTCGAAAATCTGCTGGAGAATGACCTTACTTTGATAAAAATCTCCGTACTGCCAATAAAGTTCTGCCTGCCACAGAAACACGTTTGGGGAAAGCTCTTCCTCAGACTCAAGGCAGGAATGAATCTCTCTTAGTAGAACCGATAAACTCAAGCCACTTTGAAGTGCCACAAGAGCATCCAATTTTGCCTGTGCACATAGACCCGAACCGTTGTCCTGCTTTGCCAAAGCTTGCGCTATATCAAGGTATTGCTTGGCTTGCTGATGTCTGTCGCAGCATCTTAAATACATGGCAAGTTGTGAAAGATGGTAGGCGAGGTCACGGTGAGGCCTCTCAAAATCTTGGGCAGCGACCCACGACCCTCGAATAAAGTCTGGGGAGCTTTTATCCAGGCAGGTGGCAAAGTCCTCGCTGTTCAGAAACTCTCGATACCATGTTGCAAGTCTGCCTTCTTGAAAGGATTCCATGACGAGCTCAGATTCATCACATTCTAGATAGGCAACGAGAGCCTCAAGATTGCTCCGCTGGATACTTTTAACGTGGCCATTGATCCACCGCGACACTGTTATGCGGGATACTCCAAGATGATAGGCGAGCCAGTCTTTCTTAAGTCCGCGGGTTCGGACGATTTCTTTTAGTGAGCGACTGTTGATTGGAACAGTTTCTTGCTTCACCGTCACACCATCCCCCTTTTTCATCGTGAGACACAATAATGGTAGGTCTTCGTCCTTGATTATTCCCCGCAGAATATTCAGCAGGGAGAATACGATGATGACTTTCCTCCAGGCAAGTTATTTCACATTTTTTTCCGCGAAACAAACTGAGAGAAAAGTCTCATGGGTTTGTCTGTGCCAAAAACCTTCGATGGCCCATGCCATCCAGCATCGAACGACCCAATGTGTCGCCATTTTTGACAAGTACCTGATGCTTAGACTGATTCAGAGAGCCTAGGCTCTCCATTAACCGGCCAGATGATGTCGGCTTTCTCATGCTCTATATGCCTCTATAAGCCTCGATTTTGAATACTTTATATATAAGACCATAAGCCTCATCAAGTCGCTGTCCTTGAGATCCATGGAGCACTTGGCATCATCCTTGATCGAACAAGTTCGACTGTATGTCATTGGCGAAAGCCATGGAATTTCTGCGATGGGCCGTCGTCTTCACATCAGCTTGGCGACTTGTTAAGTCTCGCGCATTGCAAGAGATTTTCTTAGCTCGACCCTATTGCTGGCACGATTCTTACGGATCTGTAAAACTTTCAGCCAGGGCTGTTAACTTCCTAACAGTGTTCAATCCTTGGACACTGGGATCGCCTTTATTTTTAATAGTTTAGCTTTGGCAAGACCATTGCTCTAAGAAAAGTATCGAAGCCGTACTACGGTGGGGACCAAGGGCTTGGCTTCGAATCTTGGTGTGGACCAAGGACTCTCCTTTCAGCCAACGATGGTGGGGACCATGATTATCTTGGTGGGGACCAAGGACTGATCATTCAGCTCACCGGTGGGGACCAACTTTTCCTTAGTAGGGACCAAGGACTGAGTTTTTACGCTGTCGAGACAGAAGCTTGGTGGGGACCAAGGTTTTCTGCACGGACCTCAAAGCACCCGTGTTAAGCGATTTGGTGGGGACCAAGGACTGACACAGCTAAGGGGGCCAAGGACTACTCTGGGGGCGATCATGGAAATTAAGCAGTTAGACAATGAATATCAAAAGTACCTTTTCTTAAGAGAGTACAATCAGCGCGCGAAGATGAATGTTCCAGCCGAATACATCTTTGATTGCCAGGTGTATGGTGCTTTTATTGATGGCCAGATGGTCGGTGGATTCGCATTCGCGTTGGGGCAAGACATGGCTTGGCCTCAAGTTCTTCCCGATTCTCAGAACTTCTTTCATGCCGTTCCTCAAAAATTCTGCCTAGAAATCAATCTCGTGTGGGCCAAAGGCAAGCTTCATGACTCCTATCAGTTGATGATGAAATTTTGGCTGACCGTCACCCACTATGCCGGCTCGATCTCTGATATCGACTATATTACCTTCGCTGTGGATGCTCGGCACGAATACCTTGTTCGCCTTTACGAACGACTTTCCCTGGGACGCATCTACGAGGGGGATGTTCCGAAATACCCTGGACGCCGCGCTGTGGTCTTTTACACCAGTCCATTTCGCTGTAAGTATGCAAAGTACTTTTGCATTCGCGAATTCTTTATTCGCTATAAAAGAAAGCAATGCAAATCCAGAAACCGCGAAGAAGCTCTAGAGACAAGTTTTTTGCCAACAAAGGCATCATAGATCTTTTAGGCAAGATATCCTTCTTTACGTTATTCTTTTCAAGGCTTAGCAAAGGGTTTGCTAAGCCTTACTTTTTGGTTTAGCTACGCCTACCATTGTCTTTTCCCTAAAAGCTCCGATATCAATGGAGCAATCAATGATAAATGCGAGTGCTGATCTCAATGAAAGAACCGGAAGAATCCATTCCCTACAACGATGTGCTTTGCCAGCATGCAAAAAAGTCTATGTTTTGGATCTCATTGCTGGGCTCGATCGGACTTGTATTTATTTCTGTTTTGAATGCACGGATCGACTTTTTGTCATCATTTATATATCTGCCAACCCTGCTCGTGATGTTTGTCACTCTGGTCATGTACCTAAGTTCCAGCTACCGCACCTTTCGCTACTACCGAACCCTTGCCGACATGGTATGCGCCACGGGAGTTCTTGGTGCTACAGCCCTTGTGATGCGAGCTCATGAGATTCAGTTCAACCTATCCACCTCGCCTCTGCAATATTCTCAGATGATCTGCTTTGCTATCTGCTTTCGGCGGCGCACGATTGGTGTGGTGCGCAACACGGTAGTCACCATAGTTTCGATCTTGAGTCTGGCCATCTATGACAGCAATCTGGTCAGTCAGATGTATGTCCACTATGTTGGCGGCTACTTTGCTGGGATGATGATTTATATCATTGCGGAAGACCGGCTCTATAAGGATTACCTTTACCGCCAGACCGTTGATCGCGAGAGACAAGAAAATTCCAGAAAATATCGCTACCTTCATGGGGAGTTAACGAGTAAGTGCCTTCCTCACCAAATTGACCTCATCCTCAAGGGCTTAAGCTACAAAGAGACCATGCCGATCCACAGAATTAAGTTTTGGACAAGTAAGTTCATTCTACAGTCCCCCGACGACATTCTTATCACAAGGAAGCATGAAATATTCGACTCTTACCTTTCAAAACTACAAGATTTTATGAGGAGCCAGTATGAGTTTAAGTATATTCCTATGTCTCGCTTGTCTGACGGCCATGATGTTTTTGAGGTACGTGGCCCTGGCTACATCGCAAAATCGGGCCAGGATAACTATACCCTTACCTACGAATACCCGTTCCCGCTACCGAAGAATGAAAATAAGGGGCAGTTTGTACTAGCCACCGTTTTCAAGCAGCTTAATATTTTTAAGCAGGTGGTTTGCGACCAGATGGAGATGGACAACCTAGTTTTGATTTCAAGCCTCACCTATGGAGTGGGCAAGGGCATCTTCTCTGGGGAGTTATCCAACTATGAAATTGAAGGGGAATGCATCACCTTTTCAGAGACATATTTGGACGCACGGCGAGGCATTCCAGACTTGAACGAGATGATTGCCGAAGGCCATCACGCCATATTAATTCATCCTAGGGTCTATCGAGAGCTCCAGCGTTATGTGCCTGGCTTTCTGGAAAGCCGGGTGAAACCTTACAAGTTTACCCCTCATATCCGCAACGACAATCTGAATGATACAATTTACGTGCTATACGTCCATAAAAACGATAGCAGCGACTACTACCTTGAAGTTCAAAACTGGTTTCGCAGCAACAAATATAGCCATCAAGCCTGATCGTTCATCAACAGTTCCGAAGCTCTATTAAGCGCTTTAGCAACATCCTCCATGGCATCACCTTTCCTGAGAACTGTTTGATATTCGAAATTTCCCTTAGCCATCTCTTCAAGATGCTTGCGAAATGCGATGGCTGGCCCCACGAAGCGATGGGTATACCAAATAGAAACTCCGATGGTGGCGAAAATATAAGTCGCCAGGCTGAAATATATCCAGCCTTGGATGGATGACCAGTACTCTGCAAATATGTTACGTACTTCGTCTGGCGCATCGGTGAGAACCAGGATGGATTGCACTAGATCAGCAAAGTTAGTGTATATAATAATGCCAATCACAAAGGCAAATATCGCTGAAAGCGCAATACAATAGAGACCAATTTTTGTTTGTACTAGCGGCTCAAGCAGCCAGCCACTAAACTTTCTTTTGGTTAATCCTGGTTCTTTTTCAGTCATTACTTCCATCCTAGCGGGTGCTAAAGGTGAATTTTAGATCGCCAAGCATATCTTTGCGTACGGCAAAGGTAAGCCCGGCAACCTCCCAATAAAGGCATTCCACCATCTTTGGATCATTGAGCGTTTGTTTGACAACTTTTAGAGTTCTGAATGCCTTATCTTTTCGAGAATACAAAAACTTAAACTGTATGAAGCCCTTCAGATTATGCTTATCTTCTAACCGTGTTATATAGCACTTCCTCAAGTTCGCATCATTTTCTTGGATCACCTTGCGAAACTTAGGGGCAAATCGATTATTGCGTTTGAGATCGATTTTGTAGAACATCGCAATGGTTTGCTTGACGGTGTATGTAGCCCGAATATCCTGATACTGCCGTTGAGATTGTTGGGATGGCAGGACAATTTTAGGCAGCATTTTCTTGCTCGTCGGTGATTGGAATTCGGTCTTTTCCTGCGCTGGCTTTGCTACACCCTGCGCCTGCTTTGGTGGGATCTGGCCGCCTCGGGGCAGGGGGGTTGCAATAGGCAGAGGTTTTTGCTTGGGCGGATTACGGCTGCTCGGCAGACGGGGGGGCGGCGTCGGGCTTTTCGATTGGCTCGGCAGTGCCTGGGGCTTGATCGATGCTTTCCCTGCCTGGCTCGGCAGCTTGGGAATCGCGATTCCCCCCGTACCATCGGCAGGCTTCACCCCCACCTTGGGGTTTTTCAATACTAGGAGCAATTGCTTATTTTTCCGCTCAATAGCAAACCAACGTCCCCCATTATTTATTTTCCTAGCTCCCAACTGAATAGTATCTTGGGAGGGCCCCTTAAATTGATAGGAACCACGACTGGTGCTAACCGTTAGTTGAGCAATGCGATACTCACCAACAGGCAGGCGCCAGATTTTAACAGCTGCTTTTAGGTCTTTTACAATGTGATAGTCGAGTTTATAGACTTTGAGGCTCGCCGTATGGATCAGCTTAAGCTCTGATTGACCAGCACCCTGCTTGATTAACCCTCGGGAAGGCACTAGCTTGAAGAAAATGCCCCCTTCGTTGAGCTTAAACTCTTCGCCTCTCCAGATAGGAGCAGTAGATTCCTTTAATTGACCTCTGGCAGACCACGACCAGCTGATCAGTACGGCCAGGAACATTCGTAGCAAACGCAACTCCTCTGTGAATATGGTAATTATATCACAGGGTCCTGTGGGGCATTCTTTCCCACAAGAGAGATTGTTTACTCGGCTAGTTCCGTTGTTAAGAGTCCGCGATTCAGCCACTGTGAGAGTTTGGCTCTTGGGTCTTCAAGATGGCGGTCCATAGCGCCGAGTAAATCGCTGTTAAGCTCCACCGGACTTTGAAAAAGACGAAATGCCTCGGCTTCCTGATTGTTAAGATATTGATACCGCCGGCCTTGGACAATTCGATATGGAAACTTTCTGTAAAAGGAAGGCACTGATTCGTCTTTTGGATTCTCTTCCAGAGACACATCAGACATCCAAGCCAGCAATTTACCCAAGGGAAAAACCCACAGGTTCTTGTGCTGAGCCTGAAACTCATACCAGAGTCTATCGATGGGGACCGCGATGCCATCGACATAAGGCTCACGGTCTCGCTCTTTCTGATGAACCTCCGGCACAGCCTCGTAAGTTGCCTTCTCAAAACTCTTGGTTTGTCGAATCGGAAACTTGCTAGCAATTTCGTATAAAGATTCTTGCCTAGCCAAAACGAGATCTGCGGAGGCCACCAGAAACTCCTCTTCTCGGCCAAGCCAGTCGCCCCATAGCTCGCGATAGATGTCCTCGGACCAAGAGCCATCGCGGCCGCTACACGCTGGCAGATCACTGGCCCAGCGATCAAAGATTTTATAGTATTCGTCGACATCAACCCCAAGCTCCGACAAAATCCATTGCGCCAAGGCCGTTTCTATTTGCAAGATAAGGCTTTGCAGGTGATCCCAAAACTCGACCCCGACAGGACCATGACTCATTTCGCAGTAAAAACTTGAGCAGACTGAATTTCGATAATTGTGGATGCCGCACCTGCGCTGCTCGGGTATCAAGAATGGACATAGGACATCGCGCCCCTTGCCAAATAAATCCTCGCTGTTTTGCACCACAGAATCCAGCCAAACAGATGGTGACGCTTGCGTTCCCTCGGGTATGACAAATCGATTTTTGATATTGCTGAGAATTCTGTCTCGCCCTGGACCGAGATTCTTGTCCCTGAGAGCTAGACCCAACATAAAATTTGGAATTCTCGGGTAATAGGTGCAGCAGCGATAATCTTCTCGGAAGCCCTGTTTTTCGATCTGGGGGCAGGCGCTGCAATTGGATTCTTGCTCACGGGGCAAACGAAAGTACTGGAAATCTTCCGGAAGCATGAATTTCCAAAGCCCTGGTAGCGGATGACCTCCGAGTATAAGTGGTTCAAATACTTCAGAATTCTCGCTTATTGACACCATCCAGGACCTCGCGTATAAAATTTCTATTTTTACTTTCCTAAAATTTAAAGGCAAGTACTTAATATATCTACAACCTAGCAAAGCAGGTGACATCATGCCAAACAAGAATATCGAACAGCAACGAGAGCGGCTCAGAGAGATTCAAGAGGTTCTTCGCGCCAATCGAAAAATCTACAAGCCCATGTTTGGACTCATGTTCTGGCAGCTCAGCGATGCTGCTAAACACCTTTCACTAGACGATATACGCAATGAATCTATGACCTTAACTCTAACAGGTGACGACGACGAGGCGCTTGGGGCGCTTTTAGGGATCTATCTGCAAATTTGGGATAGCGCTAAGGATTTTAATGCAGCCAGTCGCTTCATCGCGAGTACACTGGAGCTTAGCGCTGATGAACTCATTCAATCTAAAGTATTGTTCGAGCAGCAAACCTTTCACTAATCTAAGATCCCAGCTAAAATGATGTCTTAGGACCTCTGCAAAAAATCATGAGCTGGGATGCCCTTGGAAAGCCATTTTATTCATTCCCCGGAAGAAGAGCACCCGTACTGCCACTGCCCCTCCCTTTTAAAAGGCCGGCGCGGTGAACTTCATATGGTCTTTTATGCCTACAAAGAAGCAGAGACCAAGCAAGCGATACTTTGCTACGCGGAGACTCGTGATCAGAAGTGGCAGAGCAGCAAAGTTCTTATCAAAGCCCAAAGTGCGTCTCTGGGCAATCCGATACTTTTTGAAAGTCCGCAGAACACCTTCCATATCATTTACAGCTCGATTGACAATGGCTACTGGGATCAGGCTTTTTTGAATTACACCAGCTTTAAGGTTCATCATCCGCTACGTCAGCCTCAGAGGCTGCGCTTGCCCCAAGGCTTCCTGGTTCGACATCCCCCCTTATACCTCAGGGGCCGATGGCTCCTGCCCTTATACGATGAGAGAACCATGACCAGCTTCCTAGCCGAGGCGAGGGAGTCTTTCACCGACTGGAAAATCTGCTATGAGTTTCCTGACCCTGGCATCATCCAAGGACAATTGGTGCCAGCTGCCGATGGCGAACTGCTAATCTTTTTCCGCCCCATTCGGGACAACGATACCATTCACTTTGCCAGATCCCGGGATAGTGGCGATTCGTGGTCAGGCTTGATCGATACGGGCCTCCCCTGCCCCCAGGCCGGAATCTCAGCAGCAGCCCAAGGACATGAGATTTCACTCATTTACAATCACACTAAGGAGCATCAACGCTTTCCCCTGAGCTTGAACCAAAGCATGGACCAAGGCAAAACTTGGCAAGAGCCTTGGCACTTCGACAAGATCCGCTTTGAGCTATCGTACCCCCAATTCTTCTTCGAGGGCTCTGACCTCCAAGGGGTCTATACCTATAACCGGCGTATGATCAAGCATGTAGCATTCAACCCCAAAGAATCTGAAATTAGCGAAGTTAGTATGCAGCGGCAAGGAATCGCTCGATTTAAGCAGATTCACCAAGGCAAAAGCTTGTTTATCATCGCCTCAGGTCCGTCTATACAAGACCTTGACCTATCCCGTTTGGATCGCAGGATGACCATGGGCCTTAATCGCTCGTTTCTCAAGTACCCCAACAGCTATTACCACTGTATGTTTGATCAAAGGCTGTTCGATCAATATCAAGACCAACTCCAGGATCACCGCTGCCTTTTCACTCTTGAAGGCCGGCCCTGGGGCGTTCAGATGGAAAACCGGGGGGCGGAGGGCTTTAGCGATGACTTATCCCAGGGCATCTATACGGGGTACACAATCTCCTACTTTGCTCTACAACTAGCGATTTATATGGGCTTCAATCAGATTTTCTTCCTTGGCTTAGATCTACAGAACACATCCCAGAAAACTCACTTCTTCGGTTTTGATTATCACTCTGCCAACCACAATAACACTGAGTTTCCTAAGATGATCACATCTTTCGAAAAGGCTGCTCAGTATTTAAAAGACAAGCCTGTAAAAGTTTATAACTGTAGCCTACAATCGCAGCTTCACGTATTTGAGAAGATAAGTTTTGATGAAGCCATGAGAATCTCCTAGAGGTCAGATCAGATGAAACGCTTGCTTCTGTGCGCTCTAATTAGCAGCCCCTTGATAGCCAAAAGCCCTAAGAACTTTATCCTCGTCATTGGGGATGGGATGGGTATGCAGCAGATCAAACTCCTTGAGTACTATCTCAATGCCAGCCAGCAGCAGACAAAGAATCAATTCCATCGACTCGATCAAAACGGCAAGCTGTTCTTAACCAGTACCGAAGCCTATGAGGCTATCACGACAGATTCGGCAGCAGCTGCAACCCACTTTGCTATCGGCATGATGAGTCGCCCCGGGATGGTGGGCCTAAAGTACGACGGCACACCCCAGCGCACGCTTCTTGACGATGCCAAGAAACGGGGAATGAGCACAGGCTTTATCAGCAACACCAGAATCACTCATGCCACCCCAGCTGCATTTCTGGCCCACCAAATCAGCCGCAAGATGGATCCAGAAATTGCCAGTGACATTATCCAAAGCGGAGTTGACGTGATGCTTTCTGGTGGCTTCGAAGCATTTCTGCCTAAAACAGTCAACGATCAAACACATAGCACCTATAAACAATATCGAAGGCTTATTCCTAAGGAGAGAGCGGTACAGTCAGCCCGGCTTGATGAAAGAGACCTCATCAGGGAGGCTCAAAATAATGGCATTGCCGTTGTATTCGATCATCCCACGCTTGATGCAGCGAACGCCTTGCCTATCTTAGGGCTTTTTTCACCTCGGAGCATGGATGATGTGATGACCGGGGCGAGCCAGCAGAATCACTCTCCTCGTGCACCAACCATGGATGAGATGACCAGCAAGGCGCTAAGTCTGCTTGCTCGCAATCCTAAAGGCTTTTTTCTCGTCGTAGAATTTGGCCAGATCGATTGGGCCGCCCACTATAACGATCTAGGTTACTTGCTTGAGCAGATGATCATGACCAATACCATACTAAGCAAGCTTATCGATTGGGTTGAAAAGGACAAGGACACCGCACTGTTAGTGACAGCAGACCACGAAACGGGCGGCCTGGGCTTTACTTACAGCAGTCGCAATATCGCGCCTTCGTTTACCTTAAACCAAACCAAATATGAGCCTCGCTATTCCCATGGCCAAGAGACGATGTTGCTCGATTGGAAAAAGCAGAAACGCAAGGGGCTGTCCGTTTTAAAGGAGTTTCTAGCTCTTGACCTGCAAGCAAGAAAAGCAGAGGCTATGAAAAAACTCGTCAACGATTCTTACCCAGTAAAAATTTCCACTGCTGAAGCAACATTACTGGTTAGAACAATCGATTCGTCTGGGCTCAAAGACTACCGCGACATGGAAAGCTATGATCAGTTTCTAGCCAATTACTACAATGGCGAAATCTATCGATTTCTAGGAGTTCTAGCCAGAGTCACCCTTCGCGATTACCCAATTGTCTGGGGCACAGGGACTCACACATCTAATCCCGTGGCGTCTTGGATCTACGGTTTTCCTTCAGCCGGGCAATACTTCAAGGGCATCATGCACGCGACCGAAGTTCATCATGGAATCAGAAAAGTCCTAGATCTTTGAAGAAGCATGCCAGAGGCAAGAAAAGAAAGGCCCTTGAAAGGGCCTTTCTTTGCGCTATTTAAACCAGAATAGGGTGATTGCAGGAATGTAAGTGATGATCACGAGGGCGATGATCAGCAGAATCAGGAACGGAATACTGGCCTTATAGATATCTGTCACAGGCCGCTCGAATCGAAAGCTCGCAATAAAGAGATTCAATCCTACAGGAGGTGTCAGGTAGCCAATTTCCAAGTTGGTCAAGAAAATCACAGCCAGGTGAATGGGATCAACCCCAAACTCCGCAGCTATCGGTGTGATGATGGGCACCACAACCACAATCGCTGAGAAGATATCGAGCATCATTCCCACAAGCAGCAGAAAGACATTCAAGCACAAGAGGAACGTAAGCTGGCTGTCCACATGCTCTTTCATCAGTTCCAAAATCAGCATCGGCACATCTTCGTCAACGATATAATTGACGAAGCCTAGAGCGCAAGCCAGAATCAGAAGGATGGCTCCCACTAGGGTCATGCTATCCTTGGTAATCTTAGGCACATCTCCAGTGAAGCTGAGATCCTTGTACAATACACAGTTCATCAGCAATACATAGGCAGCGGTCACAACCGAGGCCTCCGACGCTGTTGTGAAGCCCCCATAGATCCCTATCAACACGAAAAAGGGTATAGGCAACTCATACCGCGCTCCCCACAGGGCTCCCTTGAACTCATCGATTGAAAATGGCTCACGCGGCGCTCGTTGTTGATTGCCGCGACCCATCCAAATCGCATAAAGGGAAAGGATACCAATCAGTACAAAGCAGGGCACGATGCCTGCGAGAAAAAGCTTATCGATATCAACTTTGCCAACCAAGCCATAGAGAATGATAGGTAGCGACGGAGGAAACAGAAGCCCTAAGGAGCCGGATGCTGTGATGAGCCCTAGTGAAAAGCGGTCTGAGTAACCTTCCTTCGACAGGATCGGAAATAGCAAACCTCCTAGCGCAATGATCGTAACCCCGCTTCCTCCAGTGAATGCGGTGAAGATAGCACAAACCAGCAGACTCACGATAGCAACGCCTCCTGGCATCCATCCAAGGCCCGCTTGGGCGAGGCGCAGTAAGCGATCAGGGGTCTTAGATTCTGCTAAAAGGTAACCAGCAAAGGTAAAGACGGGGATCGCAAGCAGTGTCGGATGGTGAGCCAAGCGCACCATCTCAATGACCACAGCCGAAGTCTCAATCTCGGCAAAATGAAAGGCGGTGAGAGCTAATAAGGAAAAAACCGCAAAGATCGGCGCACCCATCAGCGCCATCAAAACAATTCCCGTAAAGATTATGGTAGCCAATGTGCCTCCTTAGCCCGCTTCGTCTGTTGAAAAGAAACTAGCGACAAGTAGATAGAAGAATCGGTAGGCGATCACCAAAAGCCCGACTGGCACGACAGCAATGAAGACACTACTATGGATACCAAGAAATTCTATCTTACCAAATTCCCACTCCACTAGAACAAGCTGGTAGCCTGCATATGCAGTCCATACAACGGCGAGCAAACAAAAGCTTAGAATCAGACGATCGATTACGGCCTTGATACTCTGGAGGCCAAAAGTGTCTAGCAGACGACCCACAAGATCGATCGCAATGTGGCTACGTGAGCCGGTCGCCACAGCACCACCGAGAAAGGCAGCGATAAATACCAGTTGCCTGGTCATGGGTTCAACCCAAAGTAGAGTGGTATTGAACCATCGAAGGACGATATTGAGTAGTGTGGCCCCAATCATGATCCCCAGCGCAACCATCAATGCGATGGTGCAAAAGCGATCAAGGCCCTCGTCGATGGTACCCATCACGGAGACGATTTTTCTCATGGTCTAGAGCTTTGTATTGAATTTGTTGACAATATCCTGAGACAAAGCCTTTTTGTCCACTAGGCTTTTTAAAACTTCAGATCGAACCTTGTTTAAGCCAGCAATATCTTTCTTAGGCCACTGGATGACTTTTACACCCTGCTTTTTAATCGCTTCAAAAGACGTCAAACCATCCTGGTAGTTGGAGTCGCTGATTTTCTTTTGATACTCAGCTGTGATTTTCTTGATTGCTTTCTGGTCATCGATGCGAATCTTGCGCCAATCTTTGCCTCGCAGAAGGAATCCCTGGAAGTGATAGGAAAAGGGTGGTTCGACAATATAGGAAACTTTTGAATGCCACTGAAGGGCCACGATTCCAAGGGCTGGGGCATAAGATGCATCGATCATACCCGTCGACAAGGATGATAGGACGTCAGGCAAAGCAACGGGCACAGCGACGAGATTGAGAGACTTTGAAAAGGCCTCGGCAAGCTTATCCCCCTGGTAAAGCCAGAGCTTTTGGCCTTTGAGGCCATCCATACTGTCCACTTTATTTTTAGTCACAATATATATTTCGCCGGTCTCATAGATACCGAGGCTCTCGAAGCCGTTTTTTGCCAGTCCTTTTTCAAAATCGTCACGGAATTCAGACAAAACTTTCTGTGAGTGCGCGCGGTCTTTGAAGCTAAAGGGAATCTCCATAACGCGCACATCGCTGTAAACATCAGCCATGGTTTTAGCTGTAAATACTCCAGCATGGTACTGACCAACCCGAATCTTTCGCAAGACATCCGGCTCATCCCCAGCAACACCGCCCCAAACAAACTTGAACTTCACTCGTTTGTTGGTGGCTTTTTTGATCTCCTTGCCCATTTCTTCGAGAAGATTTGCATAGTTTGTTCCCTCTGGAATCATGGTTCCAACTTTGAAAGTCTTCGCTTGCAAAGTCGCCGAGAGTAATAGTGAGAGCATCGTAATAGTAGACAGTTTCATTGATCCAAACCCTTAAAAAAGTTCACCTTCATTTCGAATGATTGCTTGAAATCGCTTTTCAGCCATTGCATTGAATAAGTTTAACATGCTGGACTTTGATTGAAGTGTTTCACCAGGTATAAAATGCTGCTTCGCCCGATCTTTGAACTTCGGAGCAAGCTTTCTCTTGATAGCCTGAAATTCATCTTGCTTTTCAAATGGAATAAGATACCACTCCATATAAACTACAGGAATCAGCAAGTTATCTGGATGTTTTTTCATAGCCTCCTGCATCAGCTTGACAGCCAGCTCTGGCTTTCCGCCTAAGGTTTTTGGCCTCGCTAGGTGAAACACTCCTGTCATGGCGGAACACAAGCCGTTTTGGTAGTTTGGCTTATTGGTACAAACCCATTCAATCAACTGAAAGGCAGAACTGATTTGAGATACCAAGATCATATTGTCTTTGCGAAGGTTCGCCAGGAGGAGCCAAGCTGTTCCGGTAAAAAAAGTCGTTTCTAGGTCGAGCCCATCGCCTTTATCGAGCTTGCTGTTTAAATAGTCTAAAGACCGACCTTTCTTACCTTCTTCCAGCATGGCGAGATAGGACACACCTTGTTCTTCCAGATAGGCGAAGCCATACTCAAGACCCTTTGCCAGGTTAAATAAGGCCCGGCTTTTGTGCTGCACCTCATCCACATCTGCCAGTCGCTCGTGAAGATATTCTGTATCATTCACCACGTAACCGTAAGCAGCATAGCCCTTTGTCAATAAAGCCAGAAGATCTTCATTGCCTGGATCACTGACCAGTAAAATCTCAGCGAGCTGCAAGGAACCCGGTGTGGCAGTTTTAAAAAGATCCCAATTTTTTTCTTCTTGAAGTTTAGGTGAGGCAGAACTCAGGGCGGGAGCTAGTTGGCCTATAGCCAGGCGTTGGATACTACATCCAGACAACAGGCTAGCGAACACGAAACAAAGTAGGACAAGTCTCAACATGAAACACCTCAACTTGAGCGACAGATCAACTTTACGATGATTCTAATCAATCTTGCCGGCGATTACCAGCACCTTATACAATCATTACAGGAGCTTCACGATCTGCCTTCCCGCCCTTTACCCGCCTCAAAGAAGTCTCTGACGAAAGCACTCACGGGCGACTTTGGTATCACAGATGCGTTAATTTATTTCAGCTAGTCCTTTGAAATCTTTGAAGAAATAACGACACCCTAGACAAACGCCCAATAAGAATTACAAGAAAACTGAGGCTGCAAAGTTGCTGAAATAACAGGCAATTCATCATTTATTCACAGCCTAGTGAAAATTACTATGTATGTTCCGACTGGAATAGTATTCGAGTTAACCATTCTGATTGTTGAAGAACTATGAAGCGAGTGTTTCCTCTATTGCTATTACCCGTAATTTTGCTTGCCCTGTGGCTCTTGGCTCCCAAGCCACCACAGGTTCAGCCTGATACATCGTGGTTGCTAGCCTTTGGAGAAAGCTCCTCTCAGTATACATTGAGCCAAAAACTATCCTTGAAGGCCGATGACGAAGTCTTCTTCTTTCGAAGCCGCCACCATCAGTTCAAAGTGTATTGGAATGATATTGTAATACACGAACATCACTCTTTGGAAGGAAAGGGACGTGTAAAGTGGTACATGGTGCGTCTTCCAGCAACACATTCAGATGGTGAGATCAAACTGGAGATTTTAAATGCTCCCAACCCGCAGCAAGTGCCATTCGATTTAAGGATCGATTCCTTCGCAGGATCTTTACAAAAACTGCTCCGTGATGACGGTATACATATTGCCCTAACCTTTCTCTTCGTGCTATCTGGGTTTATGGCTCTAACGCTTTATCTCATTACCAAGCGCAGAGCAGCCTTGATGTTTTCGTTTCTCGCCATCCCCTTGTCAATCTACTTTAGTAGCGCGATCGAAAGTCGCTACTTACTCATTGACAACATTGATTTTTGGCTCAATTTAAAGCTTTTAGCCCTTTTTGCTTTGCCACTGCAACTTGCCATGTTTGGCTTGGAGCTATCCTATCGCCGTCCGTGGACGTTATTCAGCCGCAACGCAGCAGCAGTATTTTTCGCCATCGCCACTGTCACAAGCAGCTTGGGCTTGGTCCAGCTCCAGGCTTTTATCCCCGTCTATCGCGCATTCGTTGCACTAATCATCGTTTACACAGTCGTCAACATGATCGTGCATCGGGAACAGATCAATGCCAACGAATCCCTCTATCAGTTTTCCTACTTGCTATTGCTTGCCAGTATCTCTTTGGGACTCAAAGAAGGGCAAGAGTGTCACCTTGATCTGGTCTGCTGGACCTCGCTAATCTTCCTACTTATTTCTTTGTATTTCGCAATCCATCGCATCATCTTGCGAAATCGGGGCAGAAGTTCGAGCACTTTGGGAATCAAGCTCAACCACCAGTCTTACGAGGAGAAACTCCAAGCACTCGCTCACATGGCTGGTGGCATTGCCCATGAGATCAACAATCCGTTGGCGATTATCTCAGGCTATACGCGGAACTTGAACCGCATCAATGTCGATGAAAGCGACCGCCCGCAATTTGAAAAAATAATTAAACGCATCCAAGGCTCGACGGACAGGATTCACTTTGTGACTGAAAGCTTTCTCCAAATGGCAGCTGGCAATACCTTTGAAGATGGCGACTCGATTCCCTCAGCCGCCGCCATCGAGAATGCCATTCTTCTTTGTCAAAGTCGCATTCTACAAATGTCAATCCAGGTAAAAACCGATATTAACTTGAAGGTACGGACTCGCTGCCCATCGCACCTACTCTCACAGGTGACCTTTATCCTACTAAACAACGCCATCGATGCGGTAGAAAAAACTTTTGAACCTCAGATATCGATCACTTGCACCGCAGCTGATGGGATCATGAGACTGAGTATTTGCGATAATGGGGTTGGGTTTAGTAAGGACGTGAGTGACAGAATTGCAGAGCCTTTTTTCACGACCAAGGATGTTGGCAAAGGCTCAGGGTTAAATCTGAGCCTTGCTATGGCGATTGTCAACCAACACCAGGGTCGACTAAGCTGGTATCGAAAAAATCAGTCCACCTGTTTTCAAGTGGAATTACCGACATCTTAGCCAAGAAAATCCTTCACAGGCTTGGAAACACCCTGCGGCTTCTCGCCTTTTAGATAAGCGAGCATGGTATCGGCATCAGACACCTCGAACGGGTCGTCACCGGCATTATCACAGAACCCTGGTTCAACAAAAACCTTCTCAATCTTGCAGTCGTCTACTAGCATGGAATAGCGCCAGGAGCGAAGGCCGAAGCCAAGATTATCCTTGTTGACTAGCATTCCCATTTTTCTTGTGAATTCGCCATTGCCGTCTGGCAGGAGAAACACATTTTTAGCGCCGATTTGTTTGCCCCACTGGAACATGACAAAGGCATCATTCACCGAAAGGCAGACGATCTCATCCACACCCTGTTTCTTAAAATCTTCGAATAGCTCTTCATAGCGTGGCAGGTGATTGGAAGAGCAAGTCGGTGTGAATGCCCCCGGGAGAGAGAACAGAACTACTTTCTTACCCTTGAAGATGTCGGACGTAGTACGATCTTGCCAACGAAACGGATTGGGTCCATCTACGGATTCGTCACGAACTCGGGTTTTGAAAACAACTTCTGGAACATTTTGCATAACCGTCATGGTAAATCTCCTCTCAACAGGCATTTAGATTGCTTCGAGCCGGTAGAATAGGCAGCTATGACACCGGCTACAGAAACATTAACATGCTATCGTTCTAATGCAAGCTCTGGATCAGAGCGAGCAGCCTCTTCAAAACTGCCTTCCTTGTCACTTTCATTCAACGAAGCTCGTTCAATGACGGGAACACCTTGAGTAAGTCTAAACCTTTCACACAAGGTTTTTGCGGCGTTCGCTTTTTATTTCAGATAGGTTTGGGACTCACTAGGAACGATGAAGGAGAACTTTAAATGAATCTATTTGGCCTACTACTGCCACTTGCCATAAGCTTGCCAACCGCAGCTTATGGAGACTTGATCCCCGATGTTAGACTTGAGGTTGATTTTGGGACTCAAGAAACGGAAACCCAGATGTTTTGGTATGCCTGGCAAGGTGACGAACGAGTGATCACCAAAGACTCTCGCACATTTGACGAGGCCTTTAACTTCCAAGCTCTTACTGTCAGGCTTGATAGCCCTTGCGGTTTCAATTATGTCGAACGCAATGGTGATCTGGATGTTTTTTTCCATAACCTCACCTTAGATGCCCTCTGCGCCTGCACCAAACTGAGCATGAGCTTCGTCGGGCTCCCCCAGGGGGAGTATGATATTCGCTTTGCCTTTTTCGACGAAAAGGCTCAGCTGAACCAAACCCTCAGCATCTATCAAAAAAACGGACCGAATCGCAAGAAAGTCCTCGATACCCAGATCAAGGAAACCGTGCCCACTGGCCCACTGAAGTTGGATCAAATATTTTTCTCAAGCAATGGCAGAGATGCCCCAGCCTTTGAGATTATCACAGGAGCAGCAACGCCGATACTGGTGAATGGTTTTGTGATCACCCTCTATAAGGATAGCGACGAAAACCCGAACCCGAACCCGAACCCGAACCCGGACCCGGACCCGAATCCCGACCCAAATCCTACCCCTGACCCTGAAGAGCCAGAAGGACCAAGCAAAGGCAAGATTAGACCTATCCCCCTCGGCGATGCAGCTTTTGCAATGAAAATTGCCCCCCAGGAAGATCGCTACCTGTGTCTCGTTGAGATGGCCCAGCAAGCTTTCATGGGAGAGTATCAGATGGGAAAAAACTACTGCCGATACGTTAATCGGCAGGGATTGCTCATGGAAGAACTCAATGGCGTTAAACTCATTGAAAGCAAGGCAGAACTGCAATGGAGCGAGGCTCAAGACGATCCATTGACCATTTCCTTCGACAAGCAAGTCCTAACGCCCTGCCTGATTGTGCTAGGAGATGAACGGTTCTCTGGCTACATTCGCTACGATGGAGCCTGTGCCGCAGTTGACTATGTGTACAACGACCCCATCCTATCCTGGACCTACTCGACCTTAAGCTGGCGGGAGTCTTAGGCCCAGGGTTTAGGCTTTCTTACGATGCGGTCCCCATGGGGGCCGTGCGAACCTGCTTTCCTTCCATAGCCATCATCGATTCTTCACCGGTAAAGATGGAGATGAGTTTCTTCAACCTTGTCCAAACCGATTCTTGAATATAAGGAACACCATATTTCTCACAGAGCGCTTTCAGCTCCGGCTGCGCCTTTTGATATTGAAGTAAGGTCATATCGGGCCAGACGTGATGTTCAATTTGATAGTTCAGCCAACCATGAAGAAAATCGTTCAGGTCACCACCGCACTTATAGTTGACTGATCCTACGATTTGGCGGATGAAAAACTCCTGCCGATCCTTCGGGGCTCCTTCGAAGCGATAGAGATCGCTGCCTGTATGATTCGGCACAATTGTGGCAAAGGTATGTAAGTTGGTGATGATCTCAGCCATAACTAGAGTTAAGAAAATGTTGACCGCCGCGGGTATTCCAAACACCAAAAACCCAGCCGGAACCAAACCAAAGTTGATGACTACATAGGGAATATAGGACAGCCGCATCAGCGCCCAACCTTCTTTTGTCCATGGCCAGAAGGTTCGATCACCAAACTGCAAGCGATCGAAGTACGAATCGGCACCATCTTTTTTCTTCGGGCTAAAAAGCTGCTTGATAGTTGATGGTGCATAGTAGGACCATTTCCACTGGGATGCAATAATCGACAATATCGACACCTTCAGCCAACGAGGAGCTTTGATCATCCGTGCAGGCAGAACGTTGTCTTCGAACACGTCAGGATCGAATCGCTCGCCAAGACGGTAGTGATGAAGAACGTTATGCTCCTTCTCCCAAGCGGCTGGATCAATCCAGTCTAACCAATCAAAGAAGCGTCGCCAGCCTTTGGCAAAGGTTTTACTATTGTGAGGCCCTATATCTTCACTTTTGTCGTAGGCTTTATGCAAGACGTGATGAGCTATGGTTGTCCAACGAGTGAACTTTCCTTGACTGATAAGATAAGCAGAAACCGGGTTGGGAATGAGCATTCCTGTTGCGTAGCCTGCGAATGATGAAAGCCGACCCCAGCGGATGATTTTCTTCAAGTGCTTGCGATCATCTGCCCCAAAATCAGCGCGAATCTTGTCTTCGAGCTTTTGTAATTCTTTTGTAAATCCGTCCAAATCAATGTCTGAGAAGCGCTCTTCGAAACGAGTTCGAAGATTCTGGGAGGGCTTTTGTTTTAACCAGACCACGTTTACCTCTTCCTTGTGGATTGCAAGGCCTACACCATATAGGTACTTATTTAGCTAGTATAGTAAAAAAGTTAGGTGACACCAACTGCGGTCTACTAGGCCTATTCGGGAAACGGTAGCACATGATCCCCAGCATGAAGTGAAGATACCAGGAGTAAGTTAACTTCAGAATTCATGTAGGGGTGGCTTCGACGACCATTCAGAGCAACAAACGATTCGGCATAGACTGCTACAAGATTAGGCTGTCTTTGCCCCAGAAAATGAGCGAACTGAACTATCATATCCGCCTGCGTGCTCATGGTCTTTACTTGAACCGGGCTAAGATAATCATGAGGGTAGTACAAACTCTGCTGGCCATCGGCATCTTCTCCGATAAATCGCACCACTCCAGCTTTCTCAATTAGCATCACTTTCCAGCTAAAGCGAAACCCCTGCTCGTGCCACAGAAGGTTGCCCCCATAGAGGTGATGACGAAACGGCAACAAAATCTGCACCAATAGGTACAATGCGATCGGTAAGATTAAGGCTTTGGGAAAATCCCGAATTTGGGATGATCCCTTGAAGCGCAATGTAATCCCAAGTCTCTTGGGCCAATCAGAGGGAAAGAATAGGGATGCATTGCCAATCATCAGCCAAGGAAACATTCCTAGGTTGAAGAGTTTCGCCGTCAAACCATGAAAAACCACAACGGCAAGAAAAGCGGGAACTCTAGTTTTCCTAAAACAAAGGAGGAACGGAACGGTGAGATCAAACAGGGCACCACTCCAGCTTGCTAAGTAGGCGGTTTCTTCATAAGCGAAAAATGGCCCGATGAGTGGGAAGTCCTGATTGGCAGCTAGCCAGATTTTGAGGGGCTGAGCCAGCACCAGCCAATCGTATCCAAGCTTGGCAACTCCGGCAAAGAAGTACACCAGCCCCACCTGAAAGCGAAGGAGCCACAGCCAAGCTTGGTTTATTTGAGAGCCTCGACCAGAACCGATGGGCATGAGTGCTAGGATCACAGCCAGGAGGCTCACCAGATAGTAATGATTAAGATAGGTGGTCTTATCGATCAACTCAATGTAGGTAAACGAGCAGAAGAATAGCAAACAAAACCAGCGGTGAAACCAGCCCAGGGCGATCCCTAAGGCCGAAATTCCAACGATGAGAAAAAGGCACTCCATCCAAGGGCTTGGTAATGCCCTAACCCAAGAGAATCCTTCGTAAAAGAAATGGAAAGTGGGGCTGAGGTAGAACTGGTCAATCCAGCCATAGTAAAACTGTCGAGCCACGGCAAAAACCATCATGAGTCCGAAAAAGATCCGATAGATTACCAATGAGTCTCTGGGGATCTTTTTCGACAGCTGCCGGCATAGGCTTGCCCCTCGCCCACCCGTTTCCATTTAAGATCAATCTCCGTCGTTGTCGCTAAAGGTTGGAGTTACCCCCAGGACTCCAGCAACATCAGCTGCAAATAAGCGAAGAAGCTCTTTTAGGCTCGTGAAGCAGCCTTCAACCAGCGCTGCTTCATCCCCCTGGACCGCGATACTCAGGCTGCCTGTAGTTTGACCTAACGAAGATTCGGCAGCGGTGATCGCTGCAGTCACTTCTTCATACAGCTCGGGAGAGCTTTCTTGAATGATGGCTGCCACGCTGTTGTCTTGAAGACTATCGCCGCCAAGAAATGCCTGCCGGATCGAGCTTAGATTGGTAAGAATCAGGCTTTTACTCAACTGTCCATAAGGAGACTCGACGTCATCAGGTTGGGCAACCCCATTATTCCGCTTGCCTAGGGGTCTTGCCACTTTATCACCTTCAATGAATTGAATCGTGTGAATCATCTGATTCACCATATCGTCTAGTGCTTCGGTTTGTTTTCCATACATGGAGTCTTCCGAGCCAGCGTCAACAAAATCACGACGAAAATTATCACCACTTTCAGCCCAAGAGCTGTGTAATGCAGCCGTATTATCGGCTAAGGTGGCGGTTAAACTCAGCAAATATTGACAGCGGCTTTCGTCGGCAACGAAGGCACTGGCATCAAGATCACGATTGGCTCCGTAGATCATATATTCGATCACTGGCAAGCCTTTTACAAGAGCCCCACCGGCTTTCACGTCGGCTTCACTGAGGGCTCCCGCAGCAATAAAAGTTTCAATATCATTCACGCGAATCGGCCAGGAATGAATCTTTGAGTCGAGCCGCTGGGATTTAATGGGACCGAAATTGTGAACTTCAGTGGTAGCAAATGCGAGGTAAGCAGCCGACCAAGCTGCTTGTGCACCACTATAGGTCTCAGCGCTAGGATTGGTGCAAAGCTCCAACACTGCCGTTTCTAAGGCTTCACCCTTCTGAGCAAGGTCTTCATAGTTTGGCAGGATGATCGAATCGGCGTAGAGTTCTAAAAGGTTTTGACGATCGACGACCGTCTGTGCGGCTGGATCACCCGCCTCCTTGCAACCTTGCCAAAGCACTAAAGAGCCTATGCTTAGGCCGACAAACCAGAAGTATTTCATTACAAAGACTCCAAGAACTTAATCAATTGTTGCCGTTCACTACTGGACATGGCCTTGTAGGCATCACGAGATGATTGCCCCTCGCCACCATGCCATAGAATTGCTTCACTGATGTTTCGTGCCCTACCATCATGGAGCAGACGACTATGACTATTTACAGTTTCGATGAGACCTAAGCCCCAGAGCGGTGGCGTTCGCCATTCACGGCCTGAAGCTAGAAAATCGGGTCGATTGTCGGCCAGTTCCGGCCCCATATCATGTAACAACAGATCTGTGAAAGGGTGGATGGTTTGCCCGGCAAGGCGATCAGAAAAAGGGTTATCTCCTGTTTCAAACTGAGCAACGTGACAGGTATTGCAGTTCGCTTCAAAAAATAAAGCCTTCCCCGCGATGACTTCAGGATCACTTTCGTTCCGTTGTGCCGGAACTGCAAGGGTTGCCGAATAAAAGGTGACATCATCAAGAATAATATCGATTAATTCGGGCTGGCCATCCTCGGAGCCACTGGCAGCAGCCGTACATTCCGCCTGCGCTTCGGCACAATTTTCATTGGTAAATATGCTGGATGTTATGCCGATGTCCCCTAGGAAAGCACCAGCGGTTTGCTGACGAAGGTTCGGCTGGTTTGCCTTCCAACCGAATCGCCCCAGTTTCAAGGCTTCAGCCTCAAAATCCCAGACTTCATTGATACGGCCTGAGATTCCATCACCATCTTGGTCTTCCGGATCAGCCAAATCTCGAATGGCTTGCTCAGGAATGGCTTCTAAAAGCCCTAGACCAATCATACTCGGAGCCACTCTCGGGGAAAAAAGCAGGTCAGCTGGCAAAGCTCCGAAAGCAAGATTGTCGAAACTATATTGTGGTTGCAGGAGTTCGTAGGCCTCACCATCATCGAAGGAGCCTGCTTGAACGAGGTATTCCACCGAAGGAGAACCTTCTGCTGGCACTCCGGGAACAGAGAAGTTCTGTAGCTGTCCGCCATAGTTCGGCACAGGCAATGGCTCTCCATGGCTGCCTTCCCCAGGAATACTTAGCCTCACCAGCATCGTTGTAAATGGCTGGCCTGCCTCTGGAGGTCTGCCACGACCATCTTCCACATGACAGGCTTCACAGGCCCTAGCATTGAACACTGGGCCAAGACCATCTCGTGTGTTGGTAGATGCGGGAGCAATCACCCACACGTCACGAAAAAGAGCACGACCACGATTAAAGCTGCGGGACTCTTCAATAGAAAGCTTCTCCACCTCGCGAGAGAAAGCCCGGGACGTGCTATCATAAACAGTCGCTTGGCCCCCCAGGGGGCCAAGCTGAAAGCTATCGCTAACAAGGGATTCGTTTCCGTCTTCACTCCCGCTCTCTGTGCAAGCTGCTGCAAGCACCGCCAAGGCAAGAGTCATAGGGACAACGACTAACAGTTCTTTCAATTCTCTTCTTACTCCGGTAACTCAACGCTTATTGTTCCAAGGCCTACAGCAGTTGCTGCTGAGACAAGTTTTTCAGCGACCTCCTGAAGCTTGATAACCAGATTGTTAGCCTGTGCATAGCCATCAGAGCTCTCATCCACGATAATCTGATCGAAGGTCAAAGGCAGTGTTTTAGCAAGGGTCACCGCTTCGTCGAGAAGGGTTTTAATCTCCTCGTCAAGATCTGGATCGACTTCTGCCACAAGTGCTGATAAGCCGGTGCCAGTAAGGCTTCCATACTGACCTAAATACACATTTTGCACGCCTAAAGCGTTGTTATAGATATCAGCATTGGTGTTATCTGAAAAGCACGAATGCTCATCCTCCTGGGACTTGTTGGCAAGAGCGACATCAATTCGCTCTCCACCCAGTTCACCTTTTGCCAGAATCCCTATAGAGGTGAACATAGCCTTCAGTGACTCGCTAGTGTCTTGAGCTAGGAAACTTGCATTGCGATAGTTGCTGGCATCTTCGGGAGCCCAATCCGCAACAAGGGTGGTAAGGTCTTCGACCAAAAGCTCAGCTGTTAGCTTGAGATACGTCCCTCGTCGGTCGGCATTCGCCCGTGTTGTGTAGTCTGTATAAGGTCTTGTCCCAGGGCCAGTGGCACTCAGATCTTGGCCCCAAAGCAGAAATTCGATGGCATGGTAACCTGTGGCAATGGCTTTTTCAGCATCAAAACCGCTTCCAGAACTTAAGATATCTCCCTGGCCTCCCTCATTATAGCCAGCGATACTTGCTTTAGAAATTTCAAGAGTTGAATTGATAATACCCGCGTCTTCATCACCGTCAACGTAATCAAGGTAGACCTCATCGAGAGGCCAGGCATTGAGCTGACCCTCGGGGCCATCGCTATCATCAATAGGGCCATCGTAGAATCGATAGGCTTCAGATTGGCCATAGGGATCACGGGACGCGAGCCAAGCTTGCTTCGCCTCTTCCAGACCAGCCTCACTGGGAGCCTCGACAAAGCTATCAACAGCAGATTTCAATGCAGTAGCTGTTTCTAGGGCATCGGTGTAGTTAGCGTAAACAATTGCAGCGTAGTTCTGAACTGCTGCTTCACTGGTCGGCTGAATGGGTTCGTCATCATCGGTACAGGAACCAAGAAGCGTACTAGAGAGCAATAGAGCGCTCATGAGCCTATATTTCATCGACTTATTCTCCAATTTTTCGTTTTATACAAGAGTCTATCGGCTGGGTCTCAACTGATCTTGAGAACAATTATCACTTTCATTTGCAAGTCACAAGCATATATCCAAGAATTTTAAAAATAGATTGATAAGCTCCTTCGCGCCCTGCAACTGCGGGCTCAGATAAGAGGTTATAGAGTTTCGCCCGTGACACCTTGTCACCCAATGTGGCGCCTCGTTTCGAATCAGTCGCACTTTGTGGCATTCCCCTGTTTTTTGACCCATGTAAAGTGAAAAGGTATTGAGGAATGGAAAGGCAATTCCGAAGAATGAATGAACAGGTTAGGAGAGCCCTTCATGTTTGGTTTTTTAAAAGTCGACCCTGAGAAGAAGATTAAGAACCAGATTCAGAAGCTATACGAGCAAGCCGTGCTCTATCAGCGAAATGGTAAGCTCCGGGAGTATTCAGAAGTGATGGCTGAAATTGACTCCCTAGAGAGAAAGCTAGATCGTGAGCAACTAAATTGAGCGCGGGCTAATATTAGCCCGTTTCAATTCAGCCTCCCGGTATGGCTTCCGACTCCCCTTTCCCACCAATTTTAGCGTGATTCATATGTTAACCGCCTGTTTAAGGGGTCCCTAAGCTGTTGATTACGCTGTCAGCAATGTAATTAATTAATTTGCATCATGGCATCTCCGAAGCTCTCGCTATGTCTAGGGCAAAGAATGATTGGAGCATGACGCTATGAAAATTAGTAAAATCCTGGGAACCACCCTAACGACACTGAGCCTTCTAACGTTTCCCGCATTTGGTAAGGGTTGGGAAAAAGTCGACCGCGACGACGGCGTTGATGTATTCCGCAAGGAGATCCCTGGCAGTTCGCTGGTTGCCTTCAAAGGGGTTAAGGTAATGAACCAGCCTATCACCAAAGTATCCCAGGTGCTACTCGACAAGAACGGCAAATCACGACTCGAATGGGTCGACATGGTAATCGACTTCAAGTTTTTAGAACAGGGCAAGTATAAGGCGATCGCCTACTCTTCTTATAAGGTACCTTGGCCGCTCCTCAACAGAGACTACGTTACACAATTTGATTTGAAGATTGACAATATTGCCAACCAAGTGATTGTTTCGCTAAAATCGGTGGAGCATCCCGATGCTCCTGAAACCATCGGTGTCAGAGCCAATCTCATCGATAGTCGCTACGTCCTTACTCCACTACCTAATGGCAAGACCAGGGTATCTGTAGAAATCCAAACCGATCCTATGGGTTACATCCCCTCTTGGTTAGTCAACCTGATTCAAAAGTCCTGGCCATCCAAAACACTCAACGCGATGGAAAAGCAAGCAGCTAAGGCCAAGACCCCTCACAATGAGATCATAGCGAATGAGCTACGAAGCCTTAAACAGATATCTATGAAGTAGTAACAAGTATTTATGGGAACCATCATCAGTGGGCGGTTTCAGCGCCTCGCATCCTTCGAACACCCCGCCCGAACTTTTCATTAGCTCGGAAAAATTTCTTCGGTAAGAATCGAAACACCCGATAGGCGAGACGAGCCTTCTTTGGCAAAACGATAAGGCTTTTGTTAGCACGAATCCCAGCCATAGCCTCTGTGATGAACTCATCGAGTGAGATCGCTCCACCTGCGTTAGCCACCACTTTTTTCAGGGCATGGGGGCCAACATTATAAGCTGCAGAATCCTTAAGGATATTGGTTTTGACAAAGGCTGGGCATAGAACGTTGACCTTGATTCCATAGGCAGCGGCTTCCGCCCGAAGACCCAAGGTAAGGCCCACCACGGCATGCTTACTCATTCCGTAGGGCACCGCACCAGGCATGGGTATCAATCCAGCTAGGGACGCGGTATTGACGATTTGTCCCGACCCTTGCTTGATCATAATAGGATAGACCTCTTGGATGCCATAGATCACGCTCTTGATATTGACATCGATCATTCGCTCCCAAGTTTCTAGGGGAACATCGCAAACGCTTCCAATCATGCCGATCCCGGCATTATTCATCATCACATCAATACGACCAAAGCGCTCCATCACAGCGGTCACCAAGTCTTTGATACTCTGATGAGATGCAACGTCGACCTGCATGAATTCAGCCACTAGATTTTGCTCTTTAAAGCCTCTCTTGGTTGCCTGTAGGCCTGACTCATTGATGTCAGCCAGCACAACCTTGGCTCCTTCGCGGGCCATAGCCTCCCCTAGTTTAAGGCCTAACCCTGAAGCTCCCCCCGTAATTACCACCACCTGATCCCGATAGCTCATGGCGCCTCCAGTTGTTTGGTAAGGATTTGATAGGTGGGCATTCTAGACGGGAGCTACCTTCATAGCAAGCTGATAAACCAGCGGTCAAACTAGAGGGCCAAAAGTCTAAATTTGCGAAGTGACAGACTAAAACTTAGTGCTTTGGCGACGCCGTTGCTCGATGATATCTTTTTCTTGGATCTCTTTTTGTTTCATGTAATCTTCAAGCGACTGGCCTGTGGTCGAGCGGGTATTGCGAATGATGGTCAGAACCCGATCGAGAAGATGAGGGTCGTGGATAATCGCCGCTTTAAGGGATTCCAGTATGTTGTGATTTTTTTCTTTCGTCATCACAGCCTCCTCTTTCAATGGACTCGACATATAGCATCATTATGCCAGAAGCTCTTTCCCACTAGATCGGCAATTTAAGCCAGCAAACTGAATTTTTTCGATTGACCTACCCAGCTCTGCGAAGCATTCCGTCATACTGGATGTTTCCATGATTTTTTAGATGGTTAGGACGCCTTTTTCGAGGCAAGATGAGCCCGGGACTGACTGATATCCTCATCAATACGGTCGAGAAAGAAGCGCCAGCGCTCTAGGTTGAGTTGCCCTTTGTCATGCCGAAGGAGTAACTCGGCCTGGAGAAACATTTCAGCTATACTATCAAAGCCCATATTGAGAGACATTCCCTTCATGGAATGGCAAAGTGATAACTCACGATCGATCTGTGAGGCTTCAATCGCCCTTTTTAATTCAGCCATCTGCTCCCGAGAGCTCGATTCGTACTGGTCAATCATCTCGCAGTAGAAGTTAATATCGCCATCGAAACGATCTTCAAGAATTCTCAAAGTTGAATCAGAGGCCTCGTCATAGTCTTTAAGATGATGAACGTTGTTGGAGCCTTCGCCACTGCGGTGGACGCCCTTTTCGATGGCCTTAAACATCGTAATTTTTTTCACAGGTTTGGCAATGTAATCGTTCATACCCGCAGCAATGCATGCCTCGCGGTCTCCCGCCATCGCATTCGCCGTCATGGCGATGATATAGGGACGCTGATCTTCGGAAACTGTTTGGATGATTTCTCTTGTCGCAGTATAGCCATCCATCACTGGCATTTGGCAATCCATAAAGCAAATATCATAGCGCTCGCGGCTTGCCATGTCCAACGCTTCCTGGCCATTGCGAGCCACCTGGATGTCCGCCTCAAGTCCATCTAAATGGTGAATCGCGACCTTTATGTTCAGATCGTTGTCATCAACCACCAAGATCCGCAGATTATCGGGAAGAGATACTTCAAAGTGGGCCTCCCCCTGAACCACGTGATGACCATGTTCCAGATCTAATTCAAAGGTAAAATGGGCTCCTTGCCCAATCGCACTTTTCACCCAGATCGAACCACCCATAGCCTCCAAAACACCACGACAGATGGCAAGCCCGAGGCCGGTCCCTTGAAAACGACGGGTGGAAGAAGCGTCCACCTGACTGAACGACTTGAATAGATGCTTCTGATCAGCTTCGCCAATTCCTATTCCGCTATCTTTCACATGGATTCGCACCCGTGAATGACCCTCTTCATGATTCATCAACTCAGCATAGAGTTGCACTGAACCCCGTTCCGTAAACTTCACCGCGTTGCTTAGTAAGTTGACTACCACCTGTCGGAGCCGATTTTCATCACTCTTGACAAACTGCGGGACCCCTGAGCCAATATCGATGTCGAGATCGATCCCTTTGAGGGAAGCCTCCTGAAAGAACATCGAAAAACAGGTCTCCAAGGTATTATGGAAGTCAAAGCTATGCTTTGTTAGATCGAGGTTTCCTGCTTCCAGGCGCGAAAAGTCTAGAATATCATTGATGAGAGTGATCAGAGTTTCACCGCAGATCTGCATCCCTTTAACGGCATCCTTTTGCTTACGATCAAGCTCACTTTCCATAAGGATTTCGCTGAAGCCGATGATACCATTCAAAGGTGTGCGGATCTCATGAGACATATTAGCGAGAAACGCTGACTTTGTATCAGCAGCTCGAAGTGCCTCACGCTCCGCTTGAATCAAGCGTTGCTCCACTTTCTTCACTTCCGTCAAGTCGTGCCAGTTCATAAGCAAGACAGGCTCGCCGTGAAGCTCCGCCAGCGACATGAGGATTTGCAGTGGGATCGTTTGCTCGCCAACCTGTACCCGTCCTTCCTGGCTAATAAACCCCTTAACCTTAATCTCTGTGAATATTTGCTCGTAGTGTTCGATAGGGTTTCGTACCGGACCATCACCAGACCCCATACTCACTTGGTGCAGGAGCTTGGCCATGCGCCCCCCTTGGGTACAACGCAACATTCTTGAAGCCGCATCGTTAAACTCAATAAGGCCCAACTTGGAAATCAGAAAGTGAGGGTCTTGGGAGTGGGTGAAGAGCACCTTAAAGCGTTCCTTATCCTGAATCTTCTGTTCAAGTTCCTCTTGAGAGGCGGTGTTTGCCTTATCATTGAGATAGGTCAGTATCCAAGTGGTAACAACCATTACAGAAATGATCACACATTTTCTTAGAATGAAGTGACTTTCCACGGACGCGCTAGCGGCTTCGTGAATACCTAAAGTGAAATAGAGGACCCACACTTCGGCCAAAGCAAGAATCATTGTGACAAAGCCCAGACGAAAGCCAAGGAACCAAGTAGAGCCCAAGGTTATCAATACTAACCAAAGAAGGTGGTTCTCCATAAAGGATGCACCACTGAGAATCGGCAATGGTACCACAAACAAGCCAAAGCCGGATATTACACAGCTGCTAAATGTCAGGCTACGGGTAAGTCGTAGGATGAGTGGAACACAAAATAGGATGCCAGCAGCCAAGGCAGACACCCAAAAATTCCAACTATCAAAGCCCACACGGAAACCGACAAGGGTGGCAATCGCGCTCATTAGCAAACCGATGGTGAATGAACTCATGACTACAAAACGGCCCCGGCGCTTTCGAACGGAGTCCCCTGATATCGATTCGGGAATAAACGCATCGACGAATGCCAGCCAGCGGGTTCTCCAAGTATTTGCAAATCCTTGAGCCATGAAACTCCCCACGGTTGTACCTATCGGGATCGGCACTGTAGGAGGCGGCAGAAGTGATTTTTAGGTAAGAAAAAAGACCTTAAAAAGGTCTTTTATATTTAATATTTACAGCATCATTTTAGTCAGCATTAAAAATCACATCCAAACCGACAAAGCCGTACTTATCCTGGTAGTCCTCACAACCAAGAGCGATGATGGTTTCCGCCTCTTTTCGGCTGTAGGTATGTGTGATTTCGATCTTCTGATTCTCGGATGAACCCGGAATCTCCTTATATGTAAGAAAGTAGTGACGCAGGCTGTTGATCACCGACTCAGGGCAAGCAGAGACATCTTCCCACATGCTGTAAATAGGGTCGTCTTTTAAAACTGCGATGATCTTATCGTCGACTTCGCCGTCATCAAGCATCCTAAAGCCACCGATGGGCACAGCTTTGAGAAGAAGGTCACCATGGGTGATTGGCTTCTCAGTGAGCACGCAGAGATCAAGAGGATCGCTGTCACCGACCAAATCCGTACGACCAAGCAAGTCGTTGGTGTATTTGGCTAGCTTTTCTCCGGAGTAAGTTCTCGGAATGAAGCCATAAAGAGACGGGACGATATTTGAAAACTTTTGTGGACGATCCACCATTAGGTAGCCGCTATCCTTATCAATTTCGTATTTAACGCGATCCGTTGGGACAATTTCAATATAGGCGTTGACCAGGGACTCATCGCCCTTGGGCCTAGCCTCCAGGCCGTGCCAGGGGTGGGGCTTGAAAACCTTCGAGATGTATTTCAGCAGCTTTTCTGCATCAACGGTCGTCATCTGTATCTTACCTTTTTATTAACAATTCAAGTCATTGAGTGGTTTCAACCACGATTCAAGAGGCCAATTATTAATGGCTTTGGCTATAGAAATCAAGGTGATCCGTAAAATTCTTTGCTTGCAACGCTCATCCGATGACTCGAACAAGATCTTCGGTTCGAGAAATATATTTCTTACTTACTTTGCCATGCCAATTCTAGGGATTCCACCTCAGCCATGCCTCTTGGGCATTGTACTCTCGTCCACTTGTTCCACCAAAGCCTCATCTTCCCGTAAGATAACAGCGTGCTTCATATCCAATCGAATCCCGATTTTGCCACCGATCTCATGCTTCTCGTGGTGACTTGAGGTGAAGCAGTGAATCAACTGCCCGCTAGGCAGCCTTAAATGGTATACCAGAAACATGCCGCGAAACGATACCTGCTCCACCGTAGCGATGGGTGCAATCTGATCGTCGTGAATGATGTCATCTGGCCTTAAAAGTACTGTAATATTCTTGCCTTTTAAAGTCTTTAGGTCCTCTTTACAGACCACTTCTCCCAGTTCCGTGAGAACACAACCATCATGAGAGACTTTTGCTGGCAGAAACGCGCTCATTCCTAAGAAGCTCGCGACCTCGCGACTTTGGGGCTTGTGATAAAGGTCATAGGATGACCCCCATTGCAGTATCTTTCCGCCCGACATCACTCCGATTTCGTCCGCTATGTCAAAAGCTTCATCCTGGTTATGAGTCACCAGCAGCGCTGTCACACCAAAATGTTCCAGCAAGGTTTTAAGTTCGTGCTTCATGCGCTCGCGCAGGTTGGAATCCAAATTGGAAAAAGGTTCATCCAGCAAGAGCAGATCGGGTTCTGGGGCGAGTGCCCTAGCCAAGGCTACACGTTGTTGCTGTCCGCCCGAAAGCTCACTAGGATATTTATGAGCATGGGCTGTAAGGTCCACCGAAGCCAGCAGCTTATCGACCTTTTCCACCTGATCCGCTTTCGACATGTGACGGATTCCAAAGCCAATATTTTCAGCAACCGTGAGATGAGGAAACAGTGCATAATCCTGAAATACGACGCCAATACGCCTTTTTTCGGGAGGAATGAACCGGGAATCGCTGCTGACAATGCGCTGATTGAGTGTGATACAGCCACCCAAAACCGGCTCAAATCCTGCTATGCAACGCAACAATGTTGTTTTGCCACAGCCGCTTGCTCCGAGCAAACAGCCGACCATGCCCTCTGTTAGCTCTAAGTTGATCTGGTTGAGGGTGGCTTGCGAGCCGTACCGATGAATTAAGTCCTCTACCTTCAAAACCACGCGACTCATGACGCCGTCTCCCGCTTAAATAGTGATACTGGGATAAGCCCCAAAAGCACCAAAATTAACGATGGCAATGCCGCCGCTTGCCACTCCCCTTCACTGATCAATTCGAAGATCTTTACGGAAAGGGTATCCCAGCCAAAGGGTCTCGTCATCAGCGTCAAGGGCATCTCCTTGATCACATCGATAAAAACTAGCACCATGGCACCAAGAATAGCTCGCCATATGAGGGGCAAATGAATCAAGCGGATTTGTTGGCTGCCGTAAACGCCAAAATTGATCGCCGCTTCATCGATTCGCGGGCTAATCCGCTCCTGCGCCGATTGGATTGCGGTGTGGCCGACTGCTAAAAACCTGATACTAAGCCCGACAACCATCGTGACCATGCCACCGGTCAGCATCAACCCAGGGTCATGACCTGTTAGTCCTTCAATAAAATCAGCAGCTACATTATCAAGCCGAACAAGTGGCAGAAAAACCCCGATAGCCAATACAGACCCAGGCAAGGCATAGCCGAGAATCGCCAGCCGGTTGGCTAGCATGACCTTACCGATAGGAAAGAATCGCTGAGCGAAAACCAAAACTACCGCACTAATAGCAACTGAAGCAGCAGTGATAGCTCCCACCAGGAACGAGTTCGTGCTGATATCTAAAAGATTAGCCCAGGAGGGAAAACCTTCCTCCACAGCCCAAACGAGCATCTGCACCACAGGTAATAAAAACGCCACCAAAAATAGTCCCCATAAGCCAGCTGCGACGAGGTAAGCATGGGATCGCTTGCGAAAGGGCATGGCCTTCCGAACGCCGTTGGCGCTCACAAACTTCTGACCCTTACGGCTCAAATAATCCATCATAAACACAAAGAAAACGATGGCGAGCAAAAGAGATGAAAGCTGAGCCGCAGTTTCTGGGGAGAAGAAGCCAAACCAAGACTTGTAGATGGCCGTAGTGAAGGTATCAACGCCAAAGATCGAAACGGTTCCAAAGTCTGCGAGGGTTTCCATCCCGACCAAGGCCAGGCTGCCAAAAATCCAAGGGCGAGCCATAGGCACCGCCAATTGCCAAAAAATCTTATTGATAGGCATGCCTAGAGATCGCCCCGCTTCGATAACCCGCCCACCCTGGCTATCAAATGCCTGACGACTCATCAGATAAACGTACGGATAAAGAGATACCGTAAGAATCCAAGCAGCACCTGGCAAGGAGCGTATTTCGAAGATTTGGCCATCGATACCGATACTGCGCAACGCGGTGTGAAACGGACCGGAGTAATCCCAGAACCCAAGATTGATAAACCCGTTTACATAAGCTGGAATTGCTAAGGGCAGGATTAGGGCTGGCCGTAGCCACCGCCGACCTGGAACTTGGTATAGGCTCAAAAACCAAGCGGACCCGACTCCAATGATAAAAGTGAGGGATAAGGTCCCTAGGAGCAGGCAAAAGGAATTGCCTAAAAGATCAAGCAGCAGATGCTCACGCAAATGCTGCCAATGTTCGCTGATCGGCAAAAGCCATGAAGCCAAGACCGCAAGGATCGGGCTCATGGCAAGCAAGGCGATGCCATAACTGGCATAACGCCACAGCGAAGATGATTTTGAGAAACGATAAAACTTCAACGATAGCCTGCGCGATCCATAAGTTTGACCGCCTTACTTTGCAGTTCTCCAGCCTTAGACACATTGATCAAGCTAGGATCGTAGGACCCCCACTTCTGGACCAAGTCTGCTGCTGGTACATTTGCCATCACAGGAAATTCAAAGTTCAACTCTGCAAACATTTTTTGAGCCTCAGCCCCTGACAACCACTCCATCAGTTTGATCGCCTCTGCCTTGTTGGAAGCATGCTTGGTGACACCTGCACCTGAGATGTTAACATGGACTCCACCATCTTTCTTAGCTGGCCAGAACAGTTTTACTGGGAACTTGGGGTCCTTGCTTTCCAGGCGAGCAAAGTAGTAACTATTGACGATGCCTACATCGCACTGCCCTGCCGCAATTGCTTCTAGGACGGCGGTATCATTAGGAAATACCTTGGTTGCAAGGTTGCTTACCCAACCTTTGACGATAGCTTCGGTCTTTTTCTCTCCGTGAGAGGCTATAAACATAGCCACCAAAGACTGGTTATAGACTTTCTTTGATGTCCTCAGGCAAAGCTTGCCTTTCCATTTTGGATCGGCAAGGTCCTCGTAATTGGTCAGACTTTCAGGCTTCACACGTTTGGTACTGTAGGCAATGGTTCGGGCTCTTACTGACAGACCAAACCACTGGTTTTCTGGATCTCTTAGATGGGCTGGAATATGACTCTCCAAGGTCTTGCTTGCCACCCCTTGAAGAATTCCTTGGTCGGCAGCACTCCAAAGATTTCCCGCATCCACAGTGAAGAGCAAGTCAGCCTTGGTGCGTTTGCCTTCGCCCTTGATGCGTTCCATCAAGGCTCCTGCCTTGTCGGTAATATATGTGATCTTGACGCCAGTCTTCTTTTCATAGGCTTCAAACAGGGGCTTCACCAGATGCTCTTTACGAGCGGTATAGATGACAACCTCTTTTTTTGCAGCATGGGCGAGAGCCGAAAAACCCAACCCGACGGTGATGATACTAGCAGCTATTCGTTTCACGCAGGACCTCTACTTAGTTATGAGACTCATTTTCAATATCGGTTATGCTAGGGCAATTACCACTTGAAAGAAACGGGAAATTGATAATTAGTCTCATTTTAGGATTATTACAAGTATATTGTCAGGTTGCCTGATACCACTGGCTTTTAAGGAAATTCAACTCAAGACTTTACAATAGCGTACCGATTGTCTAGTGTACTAGCTGACTAGATCACTACTAAGGTGGATCATGTGGATTATAGATCATAAAAGTGGGCCTGTTTACAAACAGTTAGCCGATCAAGTGGTAGCCAAGCTTGCCAGCGGCGAGATGAAGCCGGGGGATCGCCTGCCCTCCACCCGCGATCTGGCCCGCGATGCGATGGTCAATCCGAACACTGTGGTGAGTGCCTACAACGAACTCGAAGCCCGCAAGATTATAGAAAAGCGACGGGGTCTTGGCTCCTACATCCGTGATGACGCTGATGTCGGGCGCCTACGACTCAACTTATTGGTTAAATACAGCAACGACTTCCTAAGAAAAGTCGAAAGCCTCGGACTCACCGCGGAACAAGCGGTGATGCAACTTAAGAATATGAGGAATTTATGATCGCCCAGTTTGAAAATGTCACAAAGATCTACCGGGGGGAGGCAGGGCTCAAATCGGCCACATTCTGCCTCAACCAGGGAGATGTTGTGGGGCTTTTCGGCCTTAATGGCTCTGGAAAGACCACAACTCTAAAACTACTGTCAGGGCTGCTTCACCCCGACCGGGGACAGATCCGTATCGAGGGCCAAGACCCGCGGAAGGCAAGGGACTCAATTTCTTACCTTGGGGACAAAGCTTCGTTTCATCAATGGATGACTCCTCAGCATGTGGAAGATTTCATGGCTGGCCTATACCACCAGTTTGACCGTGAGCGCTTTAGGACCATGATTCATACTTTAACGGTGCCCAATAGCCCTATTGGCCAGATGTCTAAGGGACAAAGCCAGCGTTTGCGGCTGGTTGCTACCATGGCTAGAAAAGCGCGGCTCTACCTTCTCGATGAGCCCCTATCCGGAATCGATTTGGTCTCCCGTGAAATGATCATTAAGGAGCTGATTGCTACTTGGGATCAGGAATCGGTGATCCTGCTATCGACCCACGAGATCCGCGAGGTGGAAACCTTTTTCGATCGCGGCATCTACCTCAAGGATGGTCAGATGGTTGGCAATTTTCGTGGTGAGGATTTGAGGGCCCAAGGTAGTGGCTTCACCGACGAATTCATTAAGATCAATGGAGGCTCCCAGGTATGACCCAGCTTTTCTATACACTCTTATGGCTGGAAGCCAGGCGTTTGCGCATTCATATCACCCTACTACTGATCGCATTTGGTCTCTTGCTCCTCTGGCTCGGCATCGACTTCGGGACATTTTCAAACTTTGAGTACCAATTTGAATCCAGTGGTGACGGCAGCGGCTTCATGGACTCGCTCAACAGCTTATCGATGGAAACTCTGATAGCGGCTCTTGGTATCGTCGTTCCCTCATTTTCTTGCTTAGCTTTCGGCAGCTTGTTGCTCATGATAGCCCCTTTTAGAAGCCCACAAGAGTGGCAGCAAGGGCACTTTCAGATGCTCAAGATGTCCAGCTGGAGCCAGTATCACATTCAATGTGCGCGGTTTCTGATTTACCTGCTCTTGGCATTGGTCTTCTTTGTGCCAGTGATCGCAACCGGTGCCATGGCCCTTGCCAGCGACGATACAATCAATATTCCCTATGTAACCCAAGACTTTATTATTCTTGGCGCTTTTACCGTGCTCTCCTCGTTGCCCTTGACCATGGCCGTAGGTATGGTGATTGATGCGACAAGGACAGCCTATTATCTGCGTGGCATTCACTTTCTCGTGACATTTATTCAGTTCGCTGGCTGGGTTGCGCTCCTTAACCTTGGGCAAAAGAGCATCGCTGCCCTTAATGTCGCGGTTCTGCCACCAATTCAACTTAAAAGTCATCAGATACTACCGCCAGGCACTTGGGAAGGACCCACCCAGCTCTATTGGGAGCCAATGATCATTTCGTGGATCATTGCTTGGGGCTTCGCAGTACTGAGTGGACGAATTCAAGAGGAGGCGGAAGCATAATGGGAATCGGCGATATCTTTGTTTTGATCATGAGCGGCTTAAGCATCTGGAAGATTTGGGATGGGACCAGTAGTCTGACCGCTCGTCTAATGATGTTTGGCTTTTTAGGCTTTATCTTGAGCAGCCTCTATCTTTAACTGATCTGTGAGACTTTCGGGTCTCACGTTCACCAATCAGCGCCACGCACAACGAATCGCCGAGGAAGCCGCAGAATTGGATGCCTCAGCCGAGTCATGCAGGCCATGACGCAAATGGTTAAATTCGATGTAAAAAAGCTAGAAGTTGCTTATCATAGCTAAGCCGCATGGAGGGGTAACCTTTGGCTCAAGACTTATCTCAAAATAAAGAAAACGCGCAGGCATTTTACGACCTGATGTTCAACAAGTGCCGTCCAAGGGAAGCTATCGAAACCTATGTCGGGGATAGCTATATTCAACACAACCCAGATGTTGGAGACGGGAAGGAAGCATTTATCGATTACTTTGAAAAAATGGCTGTCGAGTACCCTAACAAAAAAGTGGAGTTTAAGCGCGTCCTAGCCGAGGGCGACCATGTTGTTCTTCACTGCCATCAGACTTGGCCTGGAGACAAAGACTACGCTGGGATCGATATTTTTAGATTTGATAGCAATGGAAAAATCGTGGAGCACTGGGATGTTCTACAAGTTATTCCCGATCACTCAAGTAACTCAAATACCATGTTTTAATGGCTCCAAAAGGCCTGACCGAAAACTAAAAGCCAGGTGGATCGGTCAAGAAATACCAACGACAAAGCCTTGATTAATTCAGTTATCAAAATTTTTGAAATCAAGTGACCAATGATCCTTCATCCACTCACATGTCCACTTCTCATATAAATTTATCTCAGATTCTTCAATGTACTTAGGGAATAGACCTTTCTCTTTTAATTTTTTCAATCCCCTATTCAAAGCCTCTTTGAAATTTTCGCTTTTTGATCTATTTTTAGGAAAAATAACGCCAAGACCATCAACCTTTAGAGGTTTATTGTGAAAGACTATCTTTTTTCTTTGTTCCTTTGAAAGCTTCTCTCGGATTAGGCAAATACCAACCTCTTTGGCAACGGGAAAAAGATCGATCCTTTTGAGGACCAGCCTTTTCATATTCTGTTCATCACTTGAGGAAATTTCGGCTTTTATAAGTCCTTTATCGATCATTTCCTGTAGTGCCTTCGTATACGCAAAGCTCCGTGTTAATCCAAGAACGTAAGGTTTTAAATCATTCATCTCCGACCAGTCAAATAAGGTAGCTTTGTGGTGAAAGATCATCTGTTCTTGCTCCAAAACATCATCAGAAAAATAGAATAGCTTTTTTCTCTTATCTGTTCGCGCCCAGCCGATTGATCCATCATGTATCCCTCGCTTAACGTCATTGTAAGCGCGTGCCCATGGTTTGAAGCTGATCTGGGCTCTATACCCTTCAAGTTCAAATGCTTTGGTTACTATCCTTGCAAAGACGCCTTGGAAGTCAAATTCACTTGAAAGGTACGGACACCATTCACCAGTAACCAGTGATACTTCCCCTTTGGGGTAACTTGGTTTCGAGTAAAGGGTTGCGCTGATCAATACTAAAAAGCTAAATTTTATGACTAACATGTTTCTTCTCAATGATATCTATACATGTTTTATATTGAGGTATAGTAAATGGGAAGGTAAAATTTTAATTTTCGAGACGATAAGCTGACAGATAAGCCCTGACGTGTAAATTCTCTGTTCAAGAACCCTTTCGGGTCTGGCATCTCAAATTCATCGTAGTAAAGTAGGAAGCGAAGTGGGTGAATTCTCTAGGCGTCCCATGATCATCTAAATTTATTATAATTTTAGATACTGATCGTTACATTTATCGGTCAATCGCCTAAGTTTACAAAGCTAATCTAACGTTCCTTTTCAATATGCTGCGAAGATCAATGGTCTTCACCCTTACTGTTTTGGATGATTTCAGCAACTATCGAGATCGTTCATCCACGGTCTCATCAAGAACCACGAACCCACTTTAACAGCGATACAAAACCTCATTTACTCTGTAAAATGAGGTTTTTTTATCCAGCCATAACGCGAAGATTGGGATTTTCAGACACTTTCATAGAGAAAATTCCCCGTTGAAAGTTAGGTCTTGAAGCGATCCTCCGATACCCCGGAGGTCAGACGTTTTTTTGGCGAGGATCTTTATGATACGTATTACCGGAATCATTCTTGGCATTTTCCTTTGTGGATTCGAAGCCTATGCCTTTCGCCACGGGCCAAGTTCCGCAGGCATGCAAAATGCTGCGGAAGAGCTGCAAAAGGTCCGCGTCATTAATGAATCATGGCAGGCCTATTGGGGTGACTTTTACGAACCTCAGGATTTACGATCCCTTGAAACGCGAAAGCCTGACGGCTGGGTAAAGCTTGACAATCTCAACCCCGCTAGCGCTCCTAGCAACCCCGAAGGCCTTCGTCACGGAACCTTCCGCACCCAACTTGCAGTGGATCCCAAGGCAGGTCCCTATGGGGTGTATATTCCGGTCCTTCGTGGAGCATCCAAGGTTTGGATTAATGACAAGTTGTACATATCAGAAGGCGTTCCTGGAAGCTCAGCAGATGCAGAAACTCCTAAGATGAAGGTGAATGTTATCAAGATCGCCCCTGAGTCCAGCATCCTCGACATTGTAGTCCACCATTCCAGCTATAACTTTTTCCTCATGGGCAACTACATGCCCATGAAGTATGGGCCCTATGATAAGATCGATGAGTGGCGCGATGGTGCTATTCTGCGTGATGTATTCGTCTTAAGTTCAGTCTTAATTATGGCGTTTTACCATTTCGCCCTCTACCTCCTTCGAACCCAGCGCAAAGAGCCCCTATTCTTCGGTATATTTTGTATGGCATTGATGGTCATCACCAGTGTTCGTGGTGAAGGCACCCTACTGTTTCACTTTTTTGAAAACCCCAACACAATCCTTTTCTATCGATTTGACTTTATTGCCTTTCCGGTTGCTGTGGGAGTCATGTTCTATTACTGTCGCCTTCTCTACCCCGAGCAAATTTGGGCATGGCTTGTTAAAACTATTCTGTCGTTCTCTGCCATATTTTTTGCGGTAGTCGCGTTTGCTCCGACATACTATGCAGAGCTAGCTCTGATGCCTTATCAGCTAAGCGCTGTTCTTGGCGGCTTCACACTCCTCTTTTTACTCGGCAAAGCCGTTCGAAAGAAAGAGGAGGGTTCCTTGCTTTTCTGCCTCGGTTTCGCTGCGATTCTAGTTGGCTCCATCAACGACATTCTCAGCATTCAAGGGGTGATCGACACCATTGTGATCTCTCACATGTCTCTTTTCACGTTTATCTTGCTACAATCAATTCTCCTATCAAAGCGATTCTCTAAAGCATTTGCCATGCTTGAGGTTGCTAGAGCGGAGATACGCGAACTGAATGCCGGCCTCGAAAAGAAGGTTGAAGATCGTACTAAAACCATTCGGATGATCTTAGATCACGTTCAATCAGGTTTCCTACTTGTGGACCAAACCCTATCGATCCAACCGGGCTTCACCAAGTCATGCTCCGTGATTCTTGGTCAAGACGTTAAGGCGGGAACAAACTTTTTAAGCCTTTTCGATATCAATGACCGCGACCGTGTGAACATGCAGATGAGTATGGAGCAGGTTTTTGACGATATCTTTCCCGAAGAGGTTAGCATCGGTCAGATCAAGAACCGCCAGCCGATTGGTGACCGTCAAATTCTCCTACAAATGGCTGTGATTCGTGATGAGAACGATCAGGTGAAATGGCTTCTTATCACCGTGAACGACGCCACCCATACGGTAAAAATGGAAAAAGAAGCCAAACTCAGCCAAACCCTTCTTAAGATCCTTCAGTCTCAAGTGAACTTTAAGTCCTTGCTGCGCGAGTCTCTCCGGGATCTAGAGCAAGCTAAAAACTTGGTCGACCAAGAAGGCCAAAAAGATATCCGAATCTTATTGCACACTCTCAAAGGCAACTTTGCTGCCTATGGCCTAGACGACATCGCCCACCAAATCCACAAGATGGAAGATAGTCCGACCTTAACCGCGGATCATCTCGACGAACTGATAGCCAGTATCCATCAATTTCTGGAAGCCCATAGCGATATTCTTCATATTGACCCAGGTAGTCTCGATGAAAAGGTCTACCGATTATTTGATAATGACTTCTCTACGCTCCAAGAGCAACTGGAAGCTAACGGTGCATCCCAAGCCTTGCTCAACCTTTGCAGCTCTTGGATTGACAAAGCTAAGAAGGTTTCGTTCTCCGATCTGGTAGGTCCAATCAACAAAAATACCTTACGGATTGCCAAACAAGTGGGCAAGGATATCGAGTTCGTTATGGAAGGAGGCGAAGAGCCAATAGATCCCGAGCGCCTGCAATATGTGGTACACAGCTTGATTCACTTGATACGCAACAGCATCGACCATGGGATTGAGGAGGCCTACGAGCGGGGCGATAAAAGTGAAACGGGACATATTAGAATCAAGGTTTGGCGGGAAAGTAATCGATTCCATATCGATGTTGGTGATGATGGCCGCGGCATCGACCCGGAGATTATCAAGAAAGTTGCCATGAGCAAGGATCTGATCAATGAAGAGCAGGCTGCCGAGATGAGTCGCGAGGACATTCTTAAATTGATTTTCAGGCCAGGCTTTTCCACCCGTGACGAGGTTTCAGCACTTTCAGGGCGAGGAGTTGGCATGTCTGCCCTTGAAGAAGCCGTGCTAGAACTTGGTGGTAAGATCAATATTGAAACAGAGAAGGGAGCGGGCACCACCTTCCATATTTCGGTGCCCGAAGAGACTGGTGCCATGGAGATGGCTGCTTAGCCCTTTAGTTTCGGCGACCATAAGTCTGCATATCGTAATGAAGGAAAAACTCAGCGCGGCGAGGAGCGCGCTTTTTGCCTTTCACTTTCGCGTAGTACTCAGCTTCTCCAAGCCACTCCAAATGGAGCCGACTGGCATCAATACTAGCCTTCACAAAGTATCGCTTGACCGCCAATGCTCGTTTCCGAGACAGCGCACGATTGTAAAGAAACGAACCGGTTGGGTCAGCGTGGGTTCTGACAATAATTCGCGCAAGGGGGTCCACCATCATGCCTCTGATGATGCGATCCAAGACTTGCTTTGATTTGTCGCTAACGGACGCACTGTTCACTTCGAACTGAATGTACAGATTACTTGGGTTATAAGGTTGGTATCGGCTTTCGATGCCATACTCTGGCACTTCGCTTTCATCAAGCAAAGCAGCCTGATCATCAAACTCAGACTCCTCGTTTACCATCGGTAAAGGTTCAATTTGCGCCTCACCATGAACGAGGAAACAACCCTGAAGCAGGGCGAAGGCCAAAAGGCAGATTCTCATATATTCCTCCAAAGGCATTTCCTACCTTCACTATCGGCGATCCTCAAATTCGACTCCACTTTTCTTCGAACGATGGGGATTATAAAAGTATATTCAGCCACTTAGCGATCACGCAGATATGGGAATTAAATCAAAATCAGCCGTCAAAGGCAGAATTCGTCATGGGAATTATTACTTCGATGGAGTACTCCGTTTCAATGAAATCTTGCTCATATTATTGAAGTTTATGGTGCTGAAATGTAAACAAGTTTTTGGATGCTTCGCCCTCAAGGCTGACCACATTGAGCCGGTGGTTGATCCTGAAGTTGGGTTCGTTTCCATTGGTGAATATGCAGAACGCCTGTTTTGTTCAGCTGACAATTACCAAATGCTTTGCAAGCCATGTCATGATTTTAAATCGAAGAAAGAAAATGCTCTGCGTCGAAGGCTCCCACCCATACAAACACGAAGGCAAATGCATGATCATCAGCCATAGCAGCCATAAACTGAGTATTGAAGTCTATTCCTAGGATTCCTAGCAAGCCTATGACCATTAGAGTGTAGCCAATAATTTTACCTGGAATAATAAACTTGGTTCTAAAATCTTTCATTAGCTATTTCCTTCTCTATTATATAGGAAAGCAAGTTTTGATTTCGGCGCAACCGCCGCTACCAGTACTATCCGGCCAATCACGAACTTCGGACCATCCATTTCGCATTCTAAATTCAGTTTCTCGAACATATGGTTCAGTGTAGTCAACCTTAGGACCGGGTATTGTCGGTCCATCTCCACCGCTGCCACTGTTAGACTTATTCTTTTTCTTTTTTCGCACCCTCTCAAGCTCCTGCTTATATACCTCTTTTTTCACAACATCGATACAGCCAATTGATGCTGCTAAACAAGAGATAGCTGCCCCGACTGGGTTCACCGTTATTATGCTCCAAACACACCCAGCACCACCAATTGCACACAGAACCGCGCTTTTATTGGATTCCCATTCTTCCATACTATCAAGTATTAGTTGTTCTTCAGTTTTACTCTCTTGCTCCTTAAACTCCTGAGATGAAACTAGTTTGTACCTAACCAAGCCAATTGAAATATCATTTCTATCATAAGCTAACTTTGCAGAAGTCGCTTTTTTATGAAGTTCAGGTGGAACATAAACATCGATTTTCCCAAAGTACGAGTTGCCTTCAATGACTGAAATAATACAGTCCGTTGCATCGTCAAAGCATACCTTGGTGCGCGTTACATTTGCTATATTGAGAGTGAAAATACTCGCATTAATTGACCGAAGATCAGTGGCATTGGATACGACAAGTCCACTATCAGTTTGCATTATGTAATGCTCAGGATAACCCAGGACTCGGTGGTAGCGGCGGTAATCGTGGTCAAGATGGAATTGCTGATGATTACATGGACCTATAGCAAGCCATGCCTCCCTCCCAATTTTCTTGGGGGGAGGCGCTTTTAAAAAATCAGGAATTCTCTGGGTAGGACACAACCTTAGCCAAGGACGCCTCTCTCATTTCTGCCTTGAGTTGCTGTAACTTGTCTCCTAGGGCTTGGTCGCACTCAGCTCCTCCAAATCCACAGATCTGTGCAGCCAGAAGCCCAGCGTTGTAGGCTCCCCCAATGGCGACCGTGGCAACGGGAACTCCTTTGGGCATCTGAACGATGGACCATAAGGCATCTTCACCTTGCTTATAACCAATGGGCACAGGAACCCCAATCACTGGCAGCGGCGTATGAGCTGCTACCATCCCAGGCAAGTGAGCAGCCCCACCAGCACCAGCAATGATTACTTGAATGCCGCGACTTCTTGCACCTTCGGCAAACTGAGCCATCTCTTGCGGGGTTCGGTGAGCTGAGACCACCTTCAGTTCAAAGGCAATGTCCAGTGACGACAAGGCGTCGGCAGCCTGCCTCATCACTGGAAAATCTGAATCGCTCCCCATGATAATGGCGACTCTTGGCTTAGGGGATGATGGTGAAGTCATGTTTTTTCCTACTTATCTTTAAAGTGTTGCTGCCATTGCTCTAGGCTCTTATCAATATCTACCAATCTTTTTTCCAACTCGCCTTTGTTGACGCCGCTGACGTTGATATGCCCCATTTTTCGCATGGGACGTAGCTGCTTTTTACCGTACCAGTAGCTTGTCGCTGCGGCCACTTGGATCTTGGGCTCTTGAGCCGGACCGCGATAAGCGGGGCCGCCCAAAACGTTGATCATACCCCAATAGCCTTCCACCTTGCTCGATCCCAAGCTTTGGCCCACGCAGGCACGAACATGATTTTCAAATTGCGAACAAACCGCCGCATCTGATGTGTAATGCCCTGAGTTGTGGACTCGTGGGGCGAATTCATTGACAAGTAGATCCTGGGATTTTGTAAAGAAAAACTCTAGCGCAAAGCTACCAACGAGGCCTAGGTGCTCCGCTACCTTGCGACAAGAGGCTTCTGCTGCCTCTGAAATCTCTCTTGAGACACCCCATTCTGATGCTGGAACCTTCACAGTATGACAGACACCCTGTTTTTGTTGGGTCTCCACCAAAGGATAGAAGGTCATGTTACCAGCTCCGTCACGACAGGCTACCATCGCTAACTCGCGCTCGTAAGGGACAAAGGCCTCCGCATAGACCACACTGCCCTTCCCGATGGCTTTCTCACAAAAAATAAGAGCTGCCTTGTGAGCAGCTCCATGACAATCCTCTGGATGTGGGACGACGTGAACACCGATTCCATCGTAGCCCTCCCGAGCCCACTTTAAGACAAAGCCTCCCGAAAACTCGGCTACGGCCGCATCCACAAAGCTTGCGACCGCCTCATAGGAATCGCTCGGGATAGCCGCCGAGGTAGCGATACTTAAGGAATTAAATAGCTGTTTTTGCTGCCATTTATCAGCTCCTACGTCCATCGCCCGGAGATCCGGTGCGAAGACCGTGGGTTCCCCTTCGGCGATACTGGCAAGCAGTGCCGTGTCAATAAACTCACTCTCGAACATCACTACATCCACGTCTTTCAGAAATACTGTCAGCCGTTGACGATCATCGAGTGGGCCAATAAGCACTCGATCTGCATCTGCGCAAGCGGGATCATCTTCATGTTTGGCGTAAATATGGACTGGGTAACCTAAGGAACGAGCAGACTGGGTGAGCAATAGGGCAAGTTGGCCACTGCCTAAAATTCCAAGCCTTGGATTCTGAGTCATGGTACTCCCTAACTGAGTTAGAGCCTTGCGGCAAAAACAGGCGGTTGATGCCCATCTCTATACGTATCTCAGCGCAGGGATTCAAGTAGTAATTAGAAGTTTTTCCCTGGGGCCGTTGACTCGCGGTTTTCAGAAATCATCATTTCACTGGCCCGCATTAGTTTTCAGGCTGGTAAATAGCAGCCCCTGCGATAAAAAAGCCCTTGGTTTTGTGAATAACCTTACTTTTTGTATGGATACCCTTAGTACCGGCGTTCATCGGCCTGACCAGGCAAAGTTACACACCAAACCTGCAACTTATTTCTTTTCGATAATCACCTGTTTTTAATTATCAATTAAGCCTCTTTAAAAAGCGAGACAAGCTCTTCCGAAACTAACGTCACACGAATTTGATTCTAGCGAGTTTTATCTAGTGACTTCGATATGATTTAGTATCACGTTTGCTTGATTTAAGTGTGAATATCATGACGATCACTATCTACTCATTCAATCGCCAACGGAAGAGGGTATTCAATGCAGAAAGAACGGAGAGAAAGTTGGAATATAGAGGGGATCAGGAATGCCAAAGAAAGTATCAGTCAAGAGCTTCTGCCATTCTTGAAGAATGAGTGGTATAAGCAGGCCGTTGAGCACTGTCTGTGTAAAATATTACCTCTCGAAGGAAATCTGCACTGTGATTTGAAAATAGTGTGCTACATAATTAGCACCTTGAATCTTATATCACTTTCAAAAGAAACCACATCCGAATTCAAGACTCTCGTGGGGAAGCTAGAGAAGATTGCAGAAGCGCTACTGAGTAAGAACAATGTTAAGCCCGGTAGGTCAAGGCTCAGCTTTTTGTATGGGGAATTGAAGCAAGGCGTTGCTGCAGTTGTCAAAAAAGATGGACATACTTGGGAAGCTTTATGGGAGTCAAGCCTGGGACTATTCCTTTCCCGTGGCTGCGCACATCCCATACTTCCTTTTCAGCATATCAACTTTGCTTTGCAAACCATTGATAGGGGCTTTCCTACCAGGGTTATGGAGCTTATCGATGAAATGAGCACTGGGCTTGAATCAGAAAGTGATCGGAGCTACCTGGAGCTAATTCGTATCAAAGCTCTTAGGCTTTCGGGGCATCATGGTCAATGCGAAGAGCTTATCAATGCCCAGATTAAAAAGCATGGTGAAAGCCCCCGGCTACTATGGGAATGGCACTACACTCAGGCTATCCTTACGGGAGAATCTAAAGACCTGCACCGATTCCTGTTTGGCAAAGGCAAGAAAAATATCGAGTATCTTGAAGCCTATATGAAATATGCATTCTGGATCAAAGCCCAACCAAGAAAGTCATATTTAAAGCTATGCCCGAAAGTTTCGACGCTCAAGCGACTTCTGAAGTCAGAGACGAACAATGTACGGTTTAAGAAACTTTTCAAAGTTCTTAGTGCCATTGAAGATGCCTATGACACCAACGTACCGATGGTAAAGCGAATCGATAAAATTGGCCGGGTGATGGCTGTTATCGAGACTCTAGAGGCTGAATATCGAATCTTGTCTCTAGCAGCAATCCTACGTTTTTTGAACCAACGACAAAAACAAATGGCTTCGTTATTTCATGGTGAATACAAATCCCATTCCCTGAAGCTAAGTGAGGGCCGAGATTCAGATGTACTGAACCTATTTGGTAGTTCGAGCGACCTAGAAGTCATAAAGCCATTCTATGATAGCCTTCATAGCATTCCAGAAAAAGAAACAACGTTAGCAAGAGCCAACCCGTCCCATACCTATCTATTCAAGCCTCTTGGGAATCGGGATATTATATGGACGGAAGCTTCGTAGTAGCAGCTCCCCGTTGCGACCAGCGATGCTTTAAACGTCAAGCTTGATCCTTTGGGGAGGGATCAAGCTTTGAAACATTAACTGAGCTTTGGTTTTGACAGGGCTAAATTTTTGGCTTAGCACTATCAAAACGGTGACTTTGGCTATTCGTGAGCACTATAAACAGCGCTTTAAAAAGCCTTCCATAGTACTGTAGAAATCAAATTTATTTTCTTCATTGCGGAAACCATGCCCCTCGTTTTCCTTGACCATATATTCGACTTCAATGCCTCGTTTTTTCAAGGCTTCGACCATCTGATCAGATTCTGATTTTTTGACTCGGGGGTCCTTAGCCCCTTGGGCGATAAATAGTGAAGCCTTTATTTTATCAACCCTAATCCGAAATAAAATACTACTTGACAGGCATTGAGTTATTGGCTGATTTGATAATCGTCAATTCGACACTCATCACCCATTTTCCCAAATT